>JAVEEE010000063.1 GCA_030840615.1 Frankiaceae bacterium
ACCGGCTGGACGGACTCCGGTGGCCAGGAGAACGCCGACAAGTGCGCCTGGATCTCCAGCGGCCAGGGCGCGATGGGCAACCTCACGTTGTCGACCGGGACGTTCGCGGTCCAGTCGACCTGGAGCAACGCGTTCAACGGCGGCAACGGTGGGTGCGTGCTGCACAACTCGGCACCCTGACGAGTGCCGGCTGCGTCAGCCGTAGACCAGGCGGCTGATCCAGTCGGCGACGAGTGCGGGCTTCTCCTCGCCCTCGATCTCGACCGTCATCGTCCGGACCGTCTGCAGCGTGTTGGCGTCCTTCTGGTCGACCGAGCTCAGCACGGACGACGCGCGGATGCGTGAACCGACCTTGACGGCATTGATGAAACGCACCTTCTCGAACCCGTAGTTGACGCCCATCACGATGCCGTCGAGGCGCTCTGTGGGCTGCGGGATCGATGCGGACAGCTTCACCAGCAGGCTCAGCGTCAGAAACCCGTGGGCGATCGGCACGCCCCACGGCGAGAGTTCCTTGCATGCCTCCGGGTCGACGTGGATGAACTGGTGGTCCTCGGTCACGTCGGCGAACGCATTGATGCGATCTTGGGTCACCTCGAGCCAGTCGCCGGTGCCCTCCTTCTCGCCGATTGCCGCCTTGAACAGCTCGTACGCCGCTTCACCTTTGCTCATGCCGCGTACCTTACGAGTTGCCGCGGCTCGGCCACATCACGGGTCGGCCAGAACATGGGTCGGCCAGAACATGGGTCGGCCAGGTCGATCCGAGCGGTCAGGCTCGGCCGATCAGATCGGCCGCCACGGCGGCAGACATCGTCGACATCGCAACGCCGCCCAGTGGCTGCACCCGGTCGCCGACGAGGAACAGCCCTGGCGCGGCCCGCGGGTCGACGGCTCGCCCCGGCCGGGCCGCAACGACGCGTTCGCGTGACCTGATGGACACGACGCGACTGCTGACGTCGTAGCCGTGCGTGGCCAACCGCTCGAGGATCCGCGCCGGGACGTCCGGCCCGGGCGGGGTCGGGATCGAGACGACCCAGGACTCGTCACCGCCGGTCCCGCCGTCGTCAGCGACCTGGACGTGCAACGCGCCGGCCGCGTCGTGGATGACGGTGTCGCGAGCCATCCCCGGGGTGCGGCCGGTCACGGCGAGCAGCAGGCGCGTCGTCGAGATCGCGTCGGCGGAGACGGCGGGCCGACCGACGGCGCAGTCGCTGACGACGATGTCCGCATCGAGTCGGCGGCCGTTCTCGAGGGTCACTCCGTCGACCCGGCCGGATGTGCTGGTCGTCGAGGTCACCGCTGTGCCGGTGCAGATGCGAACGCCGCGCTCCCGGGCCCGGGCCGCCAGCGCGTCGACGAGAGGGCGCACGCCGCCGTCGACCCGCCACAGCCGGAAGGTCTGCTCGACGTAAGGAAGGACGGCGAACGGAGCCGGCACCCGGCCCGGGTCCAGACCGTGCCGGCTCACACAGCTCTCCACCAGCAGCCGGAGCCGTGGATCGGTGAGGTGGTGACGGCTGACTCCGCGCACACTCCGGCCGGCCAGCGCGCGGACGACGTGACGGGGGTGGCGGACGGCGAGACGCGTCATGACGGGGGAGCGCGGGGCCGCTTCGACGTAGCCGGCCCGTACGACGTCCCAGACCCGGGCCTCGTGCGCGGTGAAACGCGTCCAGTCGGTGCCGGCGCGACCGCCGAAGGTCGCGTCGAGTGCGGCGGCGACGTCGCGCAGGCCGGTGTTGGGCAGGTCGAGCACGCTGCCGTCGGGGAAGTGGTGCCGGGCGAGGAGATCGGTCGGCTCGAGCGCGGCGACGGTCTCCAACGGCTTACCGGTCTTGAGAAACAGGTCGCGCAACGCGGCCGGCAGCGCGATCGTCTCGGAGCCGCCGTCGAGCAGGTGCCCGCCCACGTCGGGTGCGCGTTCAATCAGCGTCACCTCGTGTCGCAGCCGGGCGAGCCGGGCAGCGACTGCGAGCCCGCCGATGCCGGCACCGACGACGATGACCCGACTCAACGCTCCAAACCCATGACGGCGTAGACCTCGGCGCTGCCCGGGAACACGAAGCCGGTGAGCAGATCGACAAAGCCGAACGACCGGTAGAGAGACCGCGCGCGCGACTCGCGGTCGTGCGTCGACAGGACCACGCTGCGCGCCGCGGTCTCGGCGAGCAACCGGTCGAGGAGCTGCCGGCCGAGACCGTGCCCTTGATGGTCGGGAAGGACGTGCAGCTCGGCGATCTCGAAGGCGTCGTCGAGCCAGTGCCGCGTCCTCGCCCGCCCGAGAGCCCGCGCAACAACGTCATGCCACCATTCGCCGCTGCGGCCGAGGTAGCCGTAGCCGAAGCCGGCGAGGTTGTCGGCGTCGTCCGCTGCGGTGGCGGTCACGGCGACGAAACCGGCCCGGTCGAGATGGCTCTGCATGATCTCTCGTCGCTGCACGACCAGCTCAGGTCCGCGCGCCATGGCCGCGCCGTAGACGTGCGCCGCGGCACCGATCAGCGGGGCGAACTCCTTCCCGCAGACGACCTCGAGGTGCGTCCCCCGGGCCTGCCCTCGCGGAGTCACGCGGCGGCGATGTCGGCCGGGGAGCCCCCCGTGAGCCGCACCAGCTCGTCGTACGTCGTGGGAAAGACGGCTCGCGGAGTGCCGGCCGCTGCCCACACCACGTCGAAGGTCGCGAGATGGCGGTCGACCACCGTGCGAAGCGGTCGCGGGTGACCGACCGGAGCGACGCCGCCGATCGCAAACCCGGTGGCGTCGCGGACGAGGTCTGCATCGGCGCGACCGACGTGACTGACGGCGAGCAGTCGTGCGACGGCGTTGGTGTCGACCTGGTGGTCGCCGCTGGCAAGGACCAGCACGGGCTCGCCGTCGGCGGCGAAGACGAGTGACTTCACGATCGCACCCACGGGGACACCGAGGGCGGCGGCCGCCTCGGCTGCCGTCCGCGTCGACTCCTCGAGCTCACGCACCTCGCCCGGCGCGCCACCGGCCCGCAATGCGGTGGCGACGCGCTCGACGCTGGGGTGCATGCCCCGAACGTTAGTGGGCGACGTCCACGACGATGCGCGTCGGGCTGTGCAGGGTGAACACGCGGAACCCGGCCTTGTGCCGAAGCCCGAGCCCGATGGAGACAGTCGCTTCGAAGTCACCGACGAACGCGACCTCGCGCAGCTGCGGGTAGCCGGGATAGATGTGCCGGGGGCCGGTGTAGGTCGGGGCACCGGCACTGTTGTGCGCGTCGGCGGGAGTGAGCCGCACCAGCAGGTTGGCCTTGCCGCGCAGTGGCACGACGTTGCCCGAGCCGTCGGCGCGGACGCGCCTGACGTAGCCGACCGTGTAGCCGGGTGAGTCTCCCCGGAGCTTGAAGACGACGCGATCAAACGTGGTGTGCCGGCCGGTGGAGATGTCGACGAGTCGTGGTGCGGGCATCGGACTGCGGGTCACCGTGCGCGTGTCCGTGCGGGTGGGTGCGCCCAGGTCTGCCTGTGCGGGCACCGCCGTGCCCAGCAACGCGGCGCCGGCCGCGACAGCGACCAGGGTAAGTGTGCGGCTACGGATGGTGCCGATCATGACGCCCTCCTCGCGGGCCGGTCTGTTGACCGTACGACGTCCCGGCGGCGCGTGTGGTTGACACGACGGATTCCTCTCACCCCGCGAGTGGATGGCAGAGTGGCCGGCATGCAACAACCGGATGCCAAGGCCGACCTCCAGCGCTACCTGCAGACTGCGCGCGACGTCTTGCTCTGGAAGCTCGACGGGCTCTCGGACTACGACGTCCGGCGCCCGATGGTGCGCACCGGAACCAACCTGCTCGGGCTGATCAAGCACGTGGCGAGCGTCGAGATCGGCTACTTCGGCGACACCTTTGGTCGATCGTTCGGCGAACCGCTGCCGTGGTGGGCCGACGACGCAGTGCCCAACGCCGACATGTGGGCCGGCGTCGAGGAATCCCGCGAGCAGATCGTCGACCTCTATCACCGAGCCTGGGCGCATTCCGATGCCACGATCAACACGCTGGAACTCGACGCGATCGGCCACGTGCCGTGGTGGCCGGATGACCGCAGCGAGGTGACGCTGCATCGCATCTTGGTTCACGTGACCACCGAAACGCATCGGCACGCCGGGCACGCCGACATCGCCCGGGAGCTCATCGACGGCGCCGCCGGGCTGCGCATCGACAACGACAACATGGCGCCCGGCGACGACGCGTGGTGGCTGGACTACCGGGCTCGCCTCGAGCAAGTGGCGCGCGACGCAGGCCACAGCTGACGTCCCACCAACTCGCGTTGCGGCCCACGCGCGGACTCAGGGGCGGGGATGGGGCACGCTGAAGACATGGCGCTGACTCCGGAAGACGTCGACAGCAAACGGTTTCACACCGTGCGGTTCCAGCGGGGCTACGTCCTGACGGAGGTCGATGACTTCCTCGACGAGGTTGCGGCGGAGCTGGGACGGCTCAACCAGCGCATCGCGGAGCTTGAACGGCGCCCCACTGCGTGACCGAGGTTGCGGCCCGGACGCACGTCACCAGGCCGTGGACGGGCGTCGCGGCTGCGCTGCTGTCCGCGGCATTCTTCGCCGTCAACGGCACCGCGAGCAAGCTCGTGCTCGGAGCCGGAATGTCGTCGCTGCGGCTGGTGGAGATCCGCTCCACCGGTGCCGCGGTGTGCCTGCTGCTGACGTTGCTCGCCATCCGGCCGGGCTCGTTGCGCGTGACGCGCCACGAGCTCGTGTTCCTCGCCGTGGCGGGGGTGGTCGGGATCGGCCTCGTCCAGTGGTTCTACTTCGTTGCCATCGGCCGGCTCGATGTCGGCATCGCGTTGCTGCTCGAATACCTCGCCCCCGTTCTGGTGGCGCTGTGGGTCCGCTTCGTCGGTGGCGGGGAGGTGCGATCGCGGGTCTGGGCAGCCCTCGCGCTCAGCGTCGGCGGCCTGGCCGTGGTCGCACAGGTCTGGCACGGCATGACGTTGAACGGCGTCGGCGTGCTGGCCGGGTTTGCGGCGGCCGGCTCACTCGCCACCTATTACCTCACCGGCGAGCACGGCCTGGGCAGCCGCGACCCGCTGAGCCTCGCCGCCTGGACGTTCACCGCAGCCGCAGTGTTCTGGTCGTGCCTGCAGCCGTGGTGGACATTTCCGTGGGAGCTGCTTGACGACCGGGTCGCGTTGCAAGGCCCGCTCGACGGCAGCAGCGCACCGGTGTGGCTGCTCGTCGCGTGGGTCATCCTGCTCGGCACGGTCGTGCCCTACGCGTTCGTGTTGATCGCCCTCGGCCGGCTCGGCTCCGCCCGGACGGGCCTGATCGGCATGACGGAGCCGGTGCTCGCGTCGTTCGTCGCCTGGTTCATGTTGAGCGAGCAGCTGTCCGCGGTGCAGATCGCCGGCGCCGCCGTCGTACTCACCGGCATCGTGCTGGCAGAGACGTCGCGGCATCACGACGTCGCCACCGGTGCGCTGCCCGAAGGGGTCGTGCCGTGACAAGCCTCGAGGGCGGCCCGGCCCGTACGCCGGCGCCGGAGGTCGACCCGCAGCCGCTCGGCCCTACCGGCCCGGCCCGGCGGCCTCTTGCCTCGCCCGGTTTCCGCTTGCTGTTCGGCGGCCAGGCGGCGTCGGTCTTCGGCGACCGTCTGGTGCTGGTCGCGATGCCGTTCGCCGTACTCAGCATCGACGGTGCCGGCGCTGCCGACGTGGGGCTCGTCCTCGGTGCCGGCGCGCTGTCGATCGCGGCCTTCATCCTCATCGGTGGCGTGTGGGCCGACCGGTTGCCACGACGCGCGACGATGCTGGTGAGTGACTCCGTGCGCGCGGTCGTCCAGGGCGTAGCGGCCGCGTTCCTGCTCACCGGCCACGCGTCGGTCCTTCTTCTTGTCGTCGTACAGCTCCTGTACGGCGCGGCCGACGCGTTCTTCCGACCGGCGATGCTCGCGTTGCTGCCCGAGCTCCTCGACGACGACGAGCTCCAGCCGGCGAACGCGTTGCTCAGCCTGTCGTCGAACGTGTCGATGGTGCTCGGTCCTGTCGTCGCCGGCGTGCTCGTCGCGACGATCAACGCGGGCGGTGCCTTGGCAGTCGACGCCGCGACGTTCGTCGTGAGTGCGCTGACCCTCGCGGCGTTGCGTGTCCGCCGCCCGCTGCAGCCGCCGCCCCGCGAGTCGTTCGCCACCGAGCTGCGGGCAGGCTGGCGCGAGGTCCGGTCCCGCGGTTGGGTCTGGTCGACGATCCTCGGCTTCAGCGCCTACCACGCACTCGTGTTGCCGGCGTTGTTCGTGCTCGGGCCGATCGTCGCCGAGGAGTCCCGCGGCGGTGCCGCGGCGTGGGGGGTGATCAGCGCCGGTTTCGGTGTCGGCGCGGTGGTCGGGTCGGTGGCCGCGCTGCGGTGGAAGCCGCCACGGCCGGGCTTCGTCATCGCGTTGTGCCTGCTGCTGGCGTCGTCGCAGTCGGCGATCGTCACGACGACCTGGCCGACGGCGGTCGTGGCCGCGCTGGAGGCGGTGACCGGTGTGATGGTCGCGTTGACGTTCACGATCTGGGAGACGGCGTTGCAGCGGCACATCCCGGCGACGGCACAGGCCCGGGTCAGCTCGTTCGACTACCTCGGGTCGCTCACGTTGATGCCGCTCGGCTTCGTCGTGATGGGACCGCTCGCGCCTGCCGTCGGCGTCCAGCGGCTGGGCGTCGCGGCGACGGTGGTCAGCGCACTCGTCTGTGCAGCGGTGCTCGCCAACCGCTCCCTGCGCCGCCTCACCTGACCGCGCGCCGCGGTGGGAGTGTTGATGCCTTCTGAACTTTGGCCCTCGACTCGGCGCAGCACGCTTGCCGTGTCCGTTTGTGCGGCCAAAGTTCGGCGCGCCGCCTCACCTGAAGGGGCGGCCGAGCGGTCGCTTAGAACGGGGCTTGACGAACCCGGGTGATCGAACGTATGTTCGATACGGCACCGGGACAGGGGCTTCCGACGTGGGGAAGCGGCGAGAAGCCCCTGGCCCGGCGCCACCAGCCGGCCGAGCGAGCCGGTGAGCAGCAGCCCGCCTTCCCCCGGCTGCCCGTCGAGGGGAGCCTTCCATGCCCGCGTTCCTCGCCCGGCGTTACGACGAGCCGGTCGACGTCGAGCGGTGCGACGACGTGCCGGCCTCCTTCCTACGCCGGGGTCGGCGCTACACCGTCCGGGCCGTGCTCGGCCACTGGTGGGAGATCGGTCCCTGGTGGGAGAGCACGGAGCTCACCGCCGGTGTCACCGACGACGAGCGTGAGATGTGGCGGATCGAAGCCGCGCTAGCCGGTCGGCCGGCTGCCGGTGTTGCCGTCGTCGAGCTGTGCTTCTCCTGGTCGACCGGTTCCTGGTCCCTCACCGCGGTCCTCGACTGAGGGGTGGAGCGATGTCCCTGATCACCCACGACCGGCGTACCGCACCTACTGCGTTGCGGTTGCTCGCCACCTCGCGCAGTGCCCTGCGGGAGGCGGCGCGAGCAGAGAGTCCCGGCGAGCGCTATGCCACCGCACACCTCGCCGCGTTGCGAGCCGCGGCCGCCGTGCTGGCCGCGCGGGCCCGGCCGAGCGACGCCCGGGCCCGCCGGCCGACCAGCGCCTGGGTGCTGCTGGCGGGGATCGCGCCCGAGCTCGGCGAGTGGGCGGCCTACTTCGCTGCCGGTGCCGACAAGCGGGCGGCCGCACTCGCCGGCCTGCGTACCGCCGTCACCGCGCGCGAGGCAGACGATCTGCTGCGCGACTCACGCACCTTCCTCGCCCTCGTCGAGACGACGCTGGGCCTGCTGCCGGACGCCACCCTCGACCGAGCCGGGTGATGTGTCGTCCCCATGCCCGACCCGTTCGTCCACCTCCACGTTGCCTCCGGCTACTCGCTGCGTCACGGCGCGACCGCCCCCGCCGGCCTCGTCCAACGCGCTGCCGATCACGGCATGGACACACTCGCGCTGACCGACCGCGACGGTGCCTACGGCGCGGTCAAGTTCGTCACGGCGTGCATGAAGGCGGGAGTGCGCCCCATCCTCGGAACGAACTTGGCAATACGCGCGGGAGAAGGAAGGTCGGCGAAGAGCAGGACACCTGCGCGCGGGGGAGCGTTCGTCGATCACAGGCTGCCGCGCGTCACGGTGCTGGCGAAGGACGGCCGGGGCTGGGCGTCGGTGTGCCGGCTGGTCAGCGCGACGCATCTCGGCGGCGAGCGAGGGCAGCCGATCACGACGCTCGACCTCGTCGCGGCTCATGTCGAAGGGCTCGTCGTCCTGCTCGGTCCCGACTCGCCGGTCGGCCGGGCGGTCATCGCGCGCCGCCCCGACGTCGCCCGCACCGAGCTCGAGCAGTGGCAGCGAGCCGTCGTGGCCGCCGGTGGCGAGCCACCTGACGTCGTCGTCGAGATCGTCGACCACCGCGGTCCGGGCGACGCCGCCGCAGCCGGTCGGCTGCTCGCGTGGGCGACCGAGCTCGACCTGCCGGTCGTGCTCACCAACGCCGCCCGTGGTGCCGACCGTGGCGACGGGCCGACGCTCGACGTGCTCGACGCCGCCCGCCGGTTGGTCGCACTCGGCGCGCGGCACATCGACCGGGTCAACGCGGAGGCCTATCTCAAGAGCGGCAAGGAGATGAGCCTTGTCGCCGAGGAGGTGGTGAGGGCGGCTGGCCTGGGTGACCAGGCCGCGCAAAGCCTCATGGCGTCGACCCGCAGGCTCGCCGACCGATGCGTGCTCGACCCACGCGCCGACCTCGGCATCGGCGAGGTGCACTTCCCGGAGCTTCGCGTCGCGCGGGACGCGCGCAACGGATGGGGCGATGCGGGGGCCGACGCCGACGCCGTCCTCCGTGCTCGGTGCGAGGCGGGCCTCGGTCGTCGCGCGATGACACTGACGTCGCAGGTGCAGCGTCGGCTCGACGACGAGCTCGACGTCATCGCGCAGCTCGGTTATCCGACCTACTTCCTCACCATCGCCGACGTCGTGGCGCTCGTGAAGGACATGGGCGTGCGGTGCGCCGCGCGCGGCTCGGGTGCGGGCAGCTTCGTCAACTACCTGCTGGGTGTTTCCGACGTCGACCCGCTGGAGCACCGGCTGCTCATGGAACGGTTCCTCTCACCGTTGCGCAAGGCGTTGCCCGACGTCGACCTCGACGTCGAGTCGGCCCGTCGTACCGACGTCTACGAGAAGATCCTCGACCGTTACGGCGCCGAGCGGTGCGCGTGCGTGTCGATGATGGACACCTACCGTGCCCGGCACGCGATCCGCGACACCGGCGCCGCGCTGGGGCTTCCACCGGACGAGATCGACGCCGTCGCCAAGGCGTTTCCGCACATCCGCGCGAGCCAGATCAAAGCCGCGCTGCACGACCTGCCCGAGCTGCGCGCGAGCACTCTCGCCAGATCGGGAAAGCACGGCACCCGCCAGCTCGACCTGCTGTTCTCTCTCGCCGAGCGGCTCGACGGACTGCCGCGGCATGTCGCGCTGCATCCGTGCGGCGTCCTGCTGTCCGACCTCACGTTGCTCGACCGCACGCCGGTCGAGGCGAGCTGGCTCGGCTTCCCGATGAGCCAGTTCGACAAGGACGACGTCGAGGAGCTCGGCCTGCTCAAGCTCGACGTCCTCGGCATCCGGATGCAGTCCGCGATCGCGCACGCCGTAAAAGAGGTACGCCGGGTCGACGGCGTGGAGGTCGATGTCGACGGCGTTCGCCGCGACGACCCGGAGACGTTCGCGCTGATCCAGTCGACGCGAACCCTCGGCATGTTCCAGATCGAGTCACCGGGCCAACGCGAGCTCGTCGGCAAGTTCGCACCCGAGACGTTCGCCGACATCATCACCGACATCTCGCTGTTCCGCCCCGGCCCGGTCAAGAGCGACATGGTCCGCCCCTTTCTCGAGGCGCGGCAGGGCTGGAAACCCGCGTCTTACCTGCACGAGGACCTGCACGACGCACTCGAGCAGACCTGCGGCGTCGTCGTGTTCCACGAGCAGGTGCTCGAGATCATCGCGACACTCACCGGCTGCTCGCTGGCCGAGGCCGACGAGGCCCGCCGCGCGCTCGGTGACCCTGTCGGGTCGCACGCGCAAGGAGGTGGGGGGCAGGCCGAGGTGCAGACCTGGTTCATCCCGACCGCGCTGCGTCGCGGTTACGACCTCGACACCGTCGAACGCGCCTGGGCGGTGCTCAAGGCGTTCGCGTCGTTCGGTTTCTGCAAGGCCCACGCGGCGGCGTTCGCGCTGCCGACCTACCAGTCGGCGTGGCTCAAGGCGCACCACACCGCGGCTTTTCTCGCCGGCGTGCTGACCCACGACCCCGGCATGTATCCGAAGCGGTTGATCCTCGACGACGCGCGCCAGTTCGGCATCGCGATCCTGCCGCTCGATGTCAACGTCAGCGCCGACACCTACACCGTCGAGAAGATGGCGACGTACGACGAGCCGCCCCCCGCCATTCTCGGCGAGCAACCGGAGCCCGGCTGGAAAACAGCCGGCCGGCGTTACGGCATCCGGTTGTCGCTGGCGGATGTGAAGGGCATCAACGACAACGAGATCGCGCGCATCATCGCCGGGCGGCCCTACGGCTCGTTGGCGGACTTCTGGCACCGCGCCAACGCGTCGCGGCCGATCGTCGAGCGGCTGGTGCTCGCCGGCGGGTTCGACTCGCTCTACGGCATCGGGTTGACGCTTCCGGTCAAACGCCGCGGCAAGATCACCCGCCGCGATCTCCTCCTCCAAGTAGCCGACCTGCACCGCTGGACATCCGCCGCCAGCCGCTCACGCCGCCAGTCGTCGGTCCGGGGCGCCCCGAAGGAGCGTGTGGTCAAGGC
>JAVEEE010000503.1 GCA_030840615.1 Frankiaceae bacterium
GCTGCTGCGTCCCGACGACCCGGCGATCGCTTCCGCCGACCTGATCTTCCTCGCGCTGCCGCACGGAGAGTCCGCGCGGATCGTGTCGTCGCTTCCAGCCGGCCCGACCGTGATCGATCTGGGCGCCGACTTCCGCCTGGAGGCGGCCGACGACTGGACGGCCTTCTACGGCGGCGACCACGCCGGCTGCTGGCCATACGGGCTACCGGAACTTCCCGGTGCGCGACAGCGGCTTCGTGACGCCCGCCGTATCGCCAACCCCGGCTGCTACGCGACAGCAGTCAGCCTTGCACTCGCCCCTTTGCTGGCAGCCGGAGCTGTCGACCCGCACGACCTGGTCGTGGTCGCGGCGAGTGGCACCAGCGGGGCCGGACGCGCGTCCCGGCTGGATCTCCTGGGAAGCGAGGTGATGGGGGACCTCTCTGCCTACAAGGTGGGTGGGGCACACCAGCATCTCCCCGAGATCCGTCAGACGCTCGACGCGGTGACATCGGCCTCGTCGTCGAGGACGCGGACCTCGGTCTCGTTCACGCCGGTGCTCGCTCCGATGCCGCGCGGCATCCTGGCCACGTGCACCGCTCGACTTGCCGGTGCCACGACGACCGGGGCGCTGCACGAGATCCTTACCAACGCTTATGCGACGGAGCCGTTCGTGACCGTGCTGCCCAGCGGTTGTTGGCCGCACACCGCGGCAACACTCGCGTCCAACAGCTGCCATCTGCAGGTTGTGGCCGACGCAGCAGCCGGACGCGCGGTTGTCGTCGCCGCGATCGACAACCTCATCAAGGGTGCAGCGGGGCAAGCGCTGCAGAACGCCAACCTCGCGCTGGGCCTGGACGAGACCACGGGGCTGACGACGGACGGCGTCGCGCCGTGAGTGTCACGGGCCCGCACGGCTTCCGCGCCGCCGGCGTCACGGCCGGCCTGAAGACCAGTGGCCTTCCGGATGTCGCCCTCGTGGTCAACGACGGCCCCCGCTACGCCGCCGCGGGCGTCCTGACGTCCAACCGGGTCAAGGCCGCGCCGGTGCGGTGGACCGAGCAGGTCCTGACCTACGGCGCGCTGCGGGCGGTCGTGCTCAACGCCGGCGGTGCCAACGCCTGCACCGGCCCCGCGGGCTTTGCCGACACGCATCGCACCGCCGAGGCCGTCGCCGAGAGTCTCGGTTGCGGAGCGGTCGAGGTCGCCGTGTGCTCGACCGGCTTGATCGGCGAGCGGTTGCCGATGGATCGTCTGCTCGGCGGAGTCGACAAGGCCGTCGCAGCGCTGAGCGATGGCGGTGGCGACGACGCAGCCGAGGCCATCCGCACGACCGACACGCGGGCGAAGCAAGTGCTCGTCCGTTCCGGCGACGTCGTTCTCGGTGGCATGGCCAAGGGCGCCGGAATGCTCGCCCCAGGTCTCGCCACCATGTTGTGCGTCCTCACCACCGACGCGGTCGCGGACCCGGCAGACCTTGACGCGGCCCTCCGGGCAGCAGTTCGACTCACCTTCGACCGTGTCGACACCGATGGCTGCATGTCGACGAACGACACCGTGCTCCTGATGGCCAGCGGCGCGTCCCGCCGTCGACTCGGCAGCGACGAGCTGCAGACATTGGTCCACGCCGGCTGCGCGGACCTCGCGCAGCAGCTCGTCGCCGACGCGGAAGGTGCGAGCAAGCAGGTACGCATCGAAGTCCGGCACGCAGCGAGCGAGGACGAGGCCGTAACCGTCGCCCGTGCGGTTGCGCGCAGCAACCTGTTGAAGTGCGCCCTGCACGGCTCGGACCCCAACTGGGGTCGCGTGCTGGCGGCGGTCGGCACCACGGACGCGACCTTCGACCCCGATGCACTGGACGTCGCTTTCAACGGCGTGTGGGTCTGCCGACAGGGATCGATCGGTACGGACCGCTCGGCGGTCGACCTGGCCGGCCGAGATGTCGCCATCACCGTCGACATGCACGCCGGCGACGCCACCGGTCACGTGGTCACCACCGATCTCACCGCCGACTACGTTCACGAGAACTCGGCGTACTCGACATGACGCGGACCGACACAGCACATGCCAAGGCGGCCGCCCTCGCGGAGGCGCTGCCTTGGTTGGAGCGCTTTCACGGCCGCACCGTCGTAGTGAAATACGGCGGTCACGCGATGAGCGACGAGGCTTTGCGCGAGACCTTCGCCGAGGACGTCGTCTTCCTGCGATACGCCGGCATCCGCGTCGTCGTCGTCCATGGCGGTGGCCCGCAGATCACCGCGCACCTCGATCGCCTGGGCATCGAGCAGGAGTTCACCGGCGGGCTCCGGGTCACGACCCCGGAGACAATGGACGTCGTCCGCATGGTTCTGGTCGGACAGGTGCAGCGAGAGATCATCGGTCTGCTCAACCAGCACGGGCCTTTCGCTGTCGGCCTCTCCGGTGAGGACGGGCGGTTGTTCACGGCCACCAGGCGGGGTGCGTTGGTGGACGGTGAAGAGGTGGACATCGGTCTCGTCGGCGACGTCATCAAGGTCGACGCCGGCGTGATCGACGGACTGCTCGCCGACGGCCGCATCCCCGTGGTCGCCAGCGTTTCTCGCGGCGACGACGGCGGTGTCTACAACGTCAACGCCGACACTGCTGCGGCAGCACTCGCTGTCGCGCTACGGGCCGAGAAGCTCGTCGTACTGACCGACGTCGAGGGTCTCTATGCGGAGTGGCCGCCGGGTGGCGGCGGCGAAGACCTCGATGTGTTGAGCACCTTGACCGTCGACGAACTCGCCACTCTGCTGCCGACGCTTTCGGAGGGGATGGCGCCGAAGATGGAGGCTTGCCTGCGGGCGGTTCGCGGGGGAGTGTCGACTGCCCACGTGATCGACGGCAGAGTCGCGCACGCGTTGCTGCTGGAGATCTTCACCGACTCCGGCGTCGGCACGATGGTGGTGCCGGCGTGACCAGCTCGGACACCACGGCGCTGCGCACGCGATGGGACGCCGTCATGATGCGCAACTACGGCACCCCACCGGTGGCGCTGACCCATGGCGAGGGTTGCCGGGTCTGGGACGCCGACGGACGCGACTACCTCGACCTCGTGGCCGGCATCGCCGTGTCGTCCCTCGGACACGCGCATCCGGCCGTCGTTGCCGCCGTCTCGGCCCAGGTCCGGCGTGTTGCGCACACGTCCAACCTCTACCTCAACGAGCCCGCAATCACTCTCGCCGAACGACTCGTCGGCCTACTCGGCCAGCCCGGCACGCGGGTGTTCCTCTGCAACGACGGTGCGACCGCCAACGAGGCGGCGATCAAGGTGGCGAAGCGCGTCAACCCCGGGCGACGCAAGTTCGTCGCCGCCGACCGCTCGTTCCACGGTCGCACTCTCGGCGCACTCGCCCTCACCGGGAAGGAATCTGCCCGCGCACCATTCGGTCCTTTCGGCTTCGACGTCACGTTCGTCCCTTACGGCGACCCGGCGGCGCTGGCCGCCGCCGTCGACGGGCAGACCGCCGCCGTCGTGCTCGAGCCGACGCTCGGCGAGGCCGGCGTCGTGCCGCCACCTGCCGGATATCTCGCGGCCGCACGGGCAGTATGTGACGCCACCGGCGCGTTGCTGGTGCTCGACGAGATCCAAGGCGGCATCGGCCGTACCGGACATTGGTTCGCTCATCAGCACGACGGCATCCACCCCGATGTCGTCACTGTGGCCAAGGGGTTGGGCGGCGGACTGCCGGTCGGCGCCTGCCTCGCCACCGGTCGCGCCGCGGACGCCCTGCAACGTGGCGACCATGGGTCGACGTTCGGTGGAAATCCCGTATCGTGCGCCGCCGCGCTCGCGGTGCTCGACACGATCGAGCGCGACGGATTGCTCGAACACGTCGCAACGACGGGGGAGCGGTGGAAGGCCGACCTCGCTGCCGTCGGGCATCCGTTGGTGACGTCCGTGCGCGGTCGCGGCTTCTGGCTGGCACTGGTGACAGGCGACGGCGTCGCGCCGCACATCGAGGCCGCAGCACGCGACGCCGGGTTCCTGGTCAACGCCGCCGCACCTGACGCCGTGCGCCTTGCGCCGCCTCTCGTCCTGACGGAGGACGACGCGAAGTCGTTCACCGCGGCGCTACCCACGATCCTGGACACCGCAGCCGCCGCGGTTAGTGTCGGCAACGGTGGCTCGCAGGGGACGCGGGCCGGGAGAGGAAACACCTGATGAGCACGCCGCACGTGCTGGTGGTGGAAGACGACCCCAGTGTGAGGGGTCTGCTCCAGACATTGCTCGCTGCCGAGGGCTACGACGTGGCGGTCGCTTCCGACGGTCTCGCCGGCCTGGTCAAGGCGAGCAGTCGTCGGCCGGAGCTGATCCTGCTCGACCTGATGATGCCGGACCTCGGCGGCATTCGCGTTCTGGAAGAGCTGCGCGGCGATCCCGCGCTGTCAGACGTGCCGGTCATCGTCGTCACCGGCAAGATCGACGCGGTCCCCGGTCTCCAGGAGGTGCTGGGAGAGGACTCGGTGTTCGCGAAACCGTTCGGGGTGGCGGAGCTGCTGGCGCGCGTCGCCGAGGTCACCGGCGGTCCCCCCAGCTCGGGCCCATGACGACCATCACATTCGGAGAGGAGCACCGCTGATGTCCGGACAGAACCGACCCCGGCACTTCCTGGTCGACGACGACATCACGACGTCCGAGCAGACGGCGGTCCTCGACGAGGCCGACCGGATGAAGAAGGACCCGTTCAGCTCCCGTCCACTGGCGGGTCCGCGCTCGGTCGCCGTCATCTTCGAGAAGCCCTCCACCCGCACCCGCCTGTCATTCGACGCCGGCATCGCCGAGCTCGGTGGGCACCCGATCGTCATCGACGCCCGCAGCACCCAGCTGGGCAGGGGCGAGACTGTCGAGGACACGGCTCAGGTGCTCTCGCGTTACGTGTCCGCGATCGTCATCCGCACGTTCGGTCAGGACCGCATCGAGCGACTTGCCGAGGCGGCCAGCGTTCCTGTCGTCAACGCGCTCACCGACTACGCGCACCCCTGCCAGGCACTCGCCGACCTGCAAACCATCCGGGAGAAGAAGGGCGGCTTGTCCGGCCTGACCCTGACTTACCTCGGCGACGGAAACAACATGGCTCACTCGCTGCTGCTGGCCGGGGTGATGGCAGGCATGCACGTTCGGGTGGCGTCGCCGCCGGGGTTCGAGCCGATCGACCAAGTAGTCCGGCGCGCCACCGAGATCGGCGCGCGCACCGGTGGCAGTGCCAGCGTCACCAACGACGCCCTCGAGGCAGCGGCCGGCGCCGACGTGCTCTACACCGATGTGTGGGCATCGATGGGTCAGGAGAACGAAGCGACGTCGCGTTTGCTCGTCTTCCAGCCCTACGCGCTCGACGAGCGTGCCGTCGAAGCCGCGGCGGCTGACGTCATCGTCATGCACTGCCTGCCCGCGCATCGTGGCGACGAGATCTCCGCGTCGGTCATCGACGGAGCACACAGCGTCGTGTTCGACCAGGCGGAAAACAGGCTGCACGCGCAGAAGGCACTCCTCGCGTTCCTGGTGGAGCAGTCATGAGCGTGCCGCAGCGCGCCGCGCTGACAAAGGCTGGTCGCCAGGCGCGGATCGCAGCTCTCGTCACGGCCGAGCCCGTGCATTCACAGACCGAGTTGGGTCGACTGCTCGCCGACGAAGGTGTCGAGGTGACCCAGGCCACGCTGTCCCGCGACCTGGAGGAGATCGGTGCCGTGAAGGTACGGCGCACGGGAGAGGGCACGGTCTATTCGGTGCCTGGCGCACCACCCGGACCGGTGCTGCGGGCGTTGTCGGACGCGACCGACGGACGCATCTCCCGTCTCGCCGCGGAGTTGCTCGTGTCCGTAGAGGCAAGTGCCAACCTCGTAGTGGCACGCACTCCGCCCGGCGGAGCGCACCTGCTCGCCTCCGCTGTCGACCGCGCCGACCTCCCCGACGTGCTGGGCACGGTGGCCGGGGACGACACGATCATCGTCGTCACCCGCGATCCCGCGGGCGGCGCTGCCTTTGCCGATCGGCTGCGCCGGATGGCCGGCGCCCAGCCGTGACACTGCTGAGCCCTTCCACCCACACCCTCCACGATGACGGAGCACTGATGACGGAGCGCCCATGTCCGAGCGCATAGTCCTCGCCTACTCGGGCGGACTCGACACGTCGGTCGCGATCGGCTGGATCGCCGAGGAGACCAAGGCCGAGGTCGTCGCGGTTGCCGCCGACGTCGGCCAGGGTGGCGAGGACCTCGACGTCATCAGGCAGCGCGCCCTGGACTGTGGAGCTGTCGAGGCGGTCGTGGTCGACGCGCGCGCCGAGTACGCCGAGAGCTACTGTCTGCCGGCGCTGAAAGCCAACGCGCTCTACATGGATCGCTACCCGCTGGTGTCGGCGCTGTCGCGGCCGATCATCGTGCGGCATCTCGTGGACGCGGCGCGCTACCACGGGGCTTCGATGGTCGCGCACGGCTGCACGGGCAAGGGCAACGACCAGGTGCGCTTCGAGGTGGGCATCGGCGCGCTGGCGCCGGAGCTGACCGTGCTCGCTCCCGTCCGTGACTCGGGCATGACGAGAGACAAGGCCATCGCCTTCGCGGAGGAGAAGGGTCTGCCGATCGACGTCACCCGCAAGTCGCCGTACTCCATCGACCAGAACCTGTGGGGTCGGGCCGTCGAGACCGGCTTTCTCGAGGATGTCTGGAACGGTCCGATCGAAGACGTCTATTCCTACACGCAAGATCCGGCGGTGCCACGCGAGCCGGATGAGTTGACGGTCGGTTTCACCGACGGCGTGCCCACATCCATCGACGGCCGCCCGGTGACGATGCTCGAAGCCGTGCGCCAGCTCAACGACCGTGCCGGCGCGCAGGGCATCGGCCGGATCGACATGGTCGAGGACCGCCTCGTCGGGATCAAGAGCCGCGAGGTCTACGAGTGTCCCGGCGCGGTGACCCTCATCGAGGCGCATCGTCATCTCGAAGACCTCACGACCGAACGCGACCTCGCACGTTTCAAGCGCACCGTCGAGCAGCGCTGGTCTGAGCTCGTCTACGACGGTCTCTGGTTCTCGCCGTTGAAGCGAGCACTCGACACGTTCCTGGACGAGGCATCGCGGCACGTGTCGGGTGAGGTGCGCATGACGTTGCATGGCGGACGTGCGGTTGTCACCGGACGGCGCAGCCCGGCATCGCTCTACGACTACAACCTCGCGACCTACGACGCTGCCGACTCCTTCGACCAGACCCTGGCGAAAGGATTCGTCGAGCTCTGGGGGCTGCCGTCACGCATCGCGTCCCAACGTGACCAACGCCTGCAGTCGCAGCCCGACAAGGGGGCCGGCGCGCCGCACGAGCGCGGGAGTGTCGAGTGACCGAGTCCTCGCCTCCCACCCGACTCTGGGGCGGCCGCTTCTCCGGCGGGCCGGCAGAAGCACTGTCGCGGCTGTCGATGAGCGTGCAGTTCGACTGGCGGCTGGCGCCGTACGATCTCCTCGCCTCGCGCGCACACGCCCGGGTTCTGCACAGTGCCGGGCTCCTCGACGACGCCGAGCTGCAACGCGTCATGGTCGCTCTCCAGGAGCTGGATCACGATGCGCGTCACGGCATGTTCCGCCCCGACGCTGAGGACGAGGACGTGCACACCGCCCTCGAGCGTGGCCTGCTCGAGCGGGTGGGCGTGCTCGGGGGAAAGCTGCGCGCCGGTCGCAGCCGCAACGACCAGGTTGCCACCGACCTCCGGCTCTACCTGCGCGACCACGTCCGGCAGATCGTCGGCCGGATCACCGAGCTGCAAACGGCAATGATCGACCAGGCCGAACGCAACGCCGACGTCCCCGCGCCCGGCATGACGCACATGCAGCACGCACAACCCGTCTTGTTCGCTCACCATCTGCTGGCGCACGTCCACCCGCTGGTGCGTGACATCGAGCGGCTCAAGGACTGGGACCGCCGCGCCGCTGTCTCCCCGCTCGGGGCGGGAGCCTTGGCAGGCTCGTCCTTGCCCCTCGACCCGGAAGCAGTCGCAAGCGAGCTGGGCTTCGCGTCCGCGGCGGCCAACTCGATCGACGCCGTGAGCGATCGTGACTTCGCCGCAGAGTTCTTGTTCTGCGCGGCGCTGATCGGCGTGCACCTCTCCCGGCTCGGTGAGGAGATCGTCTTGTGGACCACGCGGGAGTTCCGTTGGGTCGAGCTGGACGACGCGTTCAGCACGGGCTCCTCGATCATGCCGCAGAAGAAGAACCCCGACGTCGCTGAGCTGGCCCGGGGCAAGGCCGGCCGGCTCATCGGCGACTTGGTGACACTGCTCACCGTGCTCAAGGGCCTGCCACTCGCCTACGACCGCGATCTGCAGGAGGACAAGGAGCCGGTGTTCGATGCCGTCGACACACTTCTGCTCGTGCTACCGGCCGTGGCGGGCATGGTGTCGACGATGCAGGTCGACGCCGTCCGGTTGACCAACACCGCGGCCGACGGCTACGCACTTGCGACCGATGTCGCCGAACACCTGGTGCGCAAGGGCGTTCCCTTCCGCGACGCGCACGAGGCGGTCGGACACCTCGTTGTCTGGTGCACCGTGCACGAGTGCGAGCTGGCCGACGTCTCCGACAGCGACCTCGCCACGGTGAGCAAGCACCTGACGCCGGACGTCCGCGACGTGCTGTCGGTGGAGGGGGCGCTGGCGTCGCGGTCCGCACCCGGCGGCACCGCTCCCAAACGAGTCCGTGAGCAGCTCGACGCCGTGCGCGATCAGGTGCATGCGCACGCGTCATGGGCGACCGCGCACTGAGCGTCCTACCGCGGTCCTTCTACGACAGGCCCGTCCTCGACGTCGCTCGCGATCTGCTCGGTGCACTCGTGATCTGTGGCCCGGTGGCGGTGCGGTTGGCCGAGGTCGAGGCCTACGCCGGCGGACACGACCCGGCCTCGCACGCCTTCCGCGGTGAGACCGCCCGCAACAGCGTCATGTTCGGCCGCCCCGGCCACGCCTACGTCTACTTCACCTACGGCATGCACTTCTGCATGAACCTGGTGACGGGGCCGGTCGGTCAGGCGTCGGCCGTGCTGCTACGGGCCGGAGAGGTCGTCGCCGGTCTTGACGACGCGCGCGGCCGCCGGCCCGGCGCGACCGACCGGGACTTGTGCCGCGGGCCGGCCCGGCTGACCCGTGCGCTGGGGGTGGACCGGTCGTTCGACGGGATCGACGTCACGAACCGTCGTGCCCCCCTCCACATCCGGAAGGGACCGGCCGTGCCGGACACGCAGGTGCGGTGGGGTCCGCGGGTCGGCATCAGCTCGGCTACCGAGCTGCCGTGGCGGCTGTGGATCGACGGCGATCCCACCGTGTCCGCCTACCGGCCGTACGTCGCGAAGAAGCGCGAGCGCCCGGCTCCGACAAAGAACTAGCCGCGTACGGGAGTATGCACACGTGGTGTCCGACCCGCTCGACGAGCTGACCTGGCGCGGGCTCATCGCCCACTCCACGGATCTCGACCTCCTGCGCGCTGAGCTGTCCGCCGGTCCGGTCACGCTGTACTACGGCTGCGACCCGACCGCACCCACCCTGCACGTCGGCAACCTCATCGGCCTGATCGTGCTCCGCTGGTTCCAGCAGGCCGGTCACCGGACCATCGGCCTGGCCGGCGGAGCCACCGGCTTCATCGGGGACCCCGGCGGCCGTTCCAGCGAGCGGACACTGCTCAGCGAGGCCGAGGTGAACCACAACGTCGAGCGGATCGGCGCCCAGATCGCCCGGTTCATCGACCTGACGGACGGGCGCGGGCTGCTGGTCAACAACATCGAGTGGACGCGCGACCTGTCCGTCATCGACTTCCTCCGCGACATCGGCAAGCACTTCCCGGTGAACGTGATGCTCGCCAAGGAGTCGGTCCGAGCCCGGCTCGACGGCGGGGGGATCAGCTACACCGAGTTCAGCTACATGTTGCTGCAGGCGATGGACTACCTCGAGCTGTTCCGCCGGGAGGGCTGCCGCCTTCAGGTAGGGGGCAGCGACCAGTGGGGGAACCTCACGGCAGGGCTGGACCTGATCCGCCGCGTGGAGGGCGAGGCGCTCCACGCGCTGAGCTGGCCGCTGGTCACCTCAGCCACCGGCGAGAAGTTCGGCAAGTCGACCGGCGGCGGCTCGCTATGGCTCGACCCGGAGCTGACCTCGCCCTACGCCTTCTACCAGTACTGGGTCAACGTCGACGACCGCGACGTGGGCGCTTATCTGCGCTACTTCACGTTTCTCGACCATGCGGAGATCGAGGCGCTCGACGCCGAGACGGCCGCGCGGCCGCAGGCCAGGGCTGCACAGCGCCGGCTGGCGCAGGAGCTCACCACGCTCGTGCACGGCGCGGCCGAGACGGCCCGGGTCGAGGCCGCGAGCAGGGCGCTGTTCGGGCAGGGCGAGCTCGAGGACCTCGACGCTGCGACGCTCGCCGCCGCGCTGGCCGAGACGCCCAACGCCTCGGTGACATCACCGCTGCCCGGCGTGGCCGACCTGTTCACGCTCACCGGGCTGGCGGCCAGCAAGTCCGCGGCGCGCCGCACGGTCGCCGAGGGCGGTGCCTACGTCAACAACGTGCGGGTCGAGGACCCCGATCTGGTGCCCGGCCCGGAGCGGCTGCTGCACGGGCGCTGGCTCGTCCTGCGCAAGGGCAAGCGCACGCTCGCGGGGGTCGAGGTCGAGCGCTGAGTGGGAGGGCCTGGCAATTTGACGCAGCCGACCGAAATTCCTACTCTCTGAGAGCCCCGGGAACGGACGCGTGAGCGGCCGGGCCGGGGGCCACCTCTCGAGCAGGCGAACGCTGCACTTCGCAGCGCAGCGGTCGCGTGCCCGGGAACGTGCTCCACGCGGGAACCTGGTCGCGCTCACGCGAGCGCGATTCTTTGACAGCGGCGCCCGCGCGGACATAGCGTGGATAGGTTGCCCCACGAAGGGTCGGAAGACCCCGGCTGGTGCGCGTCCGTTCCTTGAGAACTCAACAGCGTGCCAAAAGTCAGTGCCAAAACCCCGTGCCGGGGTGTCCTCGGACGCCACGGGACGGTTTTCTTGGCGATGATTTAGACGATCAGCTACGAACGTCTGCTCATTGCCAGGCTCAACAGGGCTCGCCAGAGCCCTTCTCTCTAGTCGATGATCTCTGCTTCTCCTCGGAGCGGTAGAGCCATCTATAGACATCTATGGAGAGTTTGATCCTGGCTCAGGACGAACGCTGGCGGCGTGCTTAACACATGCAAGTCGAGCGAGGCCCTCCCTTCGGGGAGGTGTCCTAGCGGCGAACGGGTGAGTAACACGTG
>JAVEEE010000111.1 GCA_030840615.1 Frankiaceae bacterium
ACCAAGCGGATGCTGTGGTCGAGCCTCGACGCGTCATCGATGGCAGCACACATGGACCACGAAGGACTCGGCCAGCTCTACGTGCGGTTGACGACGCGAAACTTCGAGGAAGCCGTCGCCGCCCGCAAGGAAAAGCGCGCACCCAACTTCAAGGACTGACGTGGACGACGCGACCCGAAAGGCCTCCCGCAAGCTCGCCGACCAGCTGCGGCGAATCATCGCGCGACTGGCGGTCGTCCGGCCGCCGACCGACGAGCTCGAGCGCGCCGCCGAGGCGGCCGCGGTCTTCGCGGACCGGCTCGACGGCCTGCCCGAGCGCACCCAGTCCTGGGAGATCAGCGAAGCGGGTCTCTTGCCGCGCGACTTCACGGCCTATAGCCCCTTGAGCGGCCGCAACAACCCGATTGCGCCACCGGTCCGCCTTCGCGTCGTCGAGGGCAAGGACGACGACGCCGGCGAGCACCGGATCGAGGGCGACGTGACGTTCGGGGCGGCCTACGAAGGCCCTCCCGGCCACGTGCACGGCGGTTTCATCGCCGCGATGTTCGACGAGCTGCTCGGGTTTGCGCAGCTCAGCCCCGGGTTCACCGCCTACCTGCACGTGAACTACCGCAAGCCGACGCCGCTGAACACAGCGCTGACCCTCGTCGCCTGGGTCGACAGCATCGACGGCCGCAAGCGCATGGTGCGCGGGGAGTGCCACGCGGGCGATCTGTTGTTGAGCGACGCGGAAGGGCTGTTCATCGCCCCGCGAGGTGACGAGGACTTCATCACGAGCCTCGGGCAGCAGCGATGACAGCTGAGGCCCAACGGTTCGCCGGCCGGGCGGCGCTCGTCACCGGCGCTGCGGCGGGCATCGGGCGAGCCGTCGCGCTGCGCCTGGCCGCCGAGGGCGCGCAGGTGTTGGCGGTCGACATCGACGCTGCGGGTCTCGACGCAACTCGGCAGGCGGCCGACGGTGCCGTCGTCGCCCACGTCGGTGACGTGACCGACCACGCGCAGTGTCGGGCCGCCGTCGCGGCCGCCGTGGCCGAGTTCGGACGGCTCGACGTGCTCGGCAACGTTGCGGGCATCGCGCGGGGTGAGCACTTCGGTGCCGTCACGGAGTCGGCGTACCGGCAGATGATGGCCGTCAATGTCGACGGCTACTTCTTCATGGCGCAGGCCGCGATCCCGCACCTGTTGCCGGCCGGCGGGGTCGTCGTCAACGTCGCGTCCAACGCCGGGCTGATGGGCCAGGCCTACACCGTCGTCTACTGCATGACCAAGGGCGCCGTCGTGCAGCTCACCCGCGCACTCGCGATGGAATACCTGAAGACGCCGCTGCGCGTCGTGGCGCTCGCGCCGGGGGGCGTCGACACCGGGCTCACGCGCGGTTACCAGATGCCGACGGACGTCGACTGGGACCTCGTCATGCGCTACACCGGCCAACGCGGGATGTCGACACCCGAGGACATGGCCAACCTGTTCGCGTTCCTCGCATCCGACGAGGCGCGCAACATCCACGGCACGGTGGTGTCGAGCGACGGCGGCATGACCGCCGGCTGACCCGACACCACCGGCCCCGGGTGTTGGTCAGCCGATCTCGGAGGGTCCCGTGAACTTCGCGGTCGTGACTCCGGCGGCGGTGTTGCACTGCGTCGGTGTGGCCTGGAAGACGAGCAGTGCCTTGGCGTTCAGACCCGCGAACTCGCCGCCGGTCGCCTTGCCCTGCACCAGCAGGGCGGCAGCCGCGCCCGTGGTCTTGAAGGTCAGCGAGGTGGTGCGGCCGTTGCTCCACGTGATCGTTGCGCTGCCGTTGGTGTTGCTCTTGGAGCAGCCGCCCGTGCCGCTGCCACTGGCCGTCACGGTGCCGGACTTGATCGTGGGGTCACTGCCTTTGCAGTTGCTGAACTGGCCGGTGAACGTGTAGCTGAAGCTTCGGGCGGCCACCGCGAGCCCGGGGTTGATGTGAGCCGTGCCGTTGAGGACGCACGCGCTCGGGGTGGCTGCGCCGGCCATGGTGGTGCCGGACACGGCACCGCCCGTGACGGCACTGAGGGCAACCGCGGCGATGAGCAGACGACGGAACATCTGGGGGCTCCTTCCGTGCCGACGCCGATGCGGCGGCACCACATGCGGGGGTTGACGCTGCAGGACCCTAATGCCCGAAAAGTGAGATTTCTACTACCCTGTCCCTACTCGTATCTGGCGCGCCTGGCAGGCTGCCCGCCATGGAGACCGCTGCGTGGCTGGCCGGCTGCGGCATCGCCGACGTCACCGGCGAGCCCTGGCGGGTCGGCCTCATGGGCTACGGCATGCGCTTTCAGCGCAGCACCGGGATCCAGCTGCGGCAGCGGTCCCGGGCGTTCCTGCTGGTCGATCGGCCCAGTGAGCGCCGGCTCGTGTACGTCGTCGCCGACATCGGGATGTTCTTCCGCAACGTGCGCGACGCCGTGCTCGCCCGGCTCGACCCGTCGGTCTACAACGAGGACAACGTCGTACTGACCGCGACGCACACCCACGCCGGTGTCGCGGGCTACTCCGGCTACCGGCTCTACAACATGACGACCAACGGCTTCCGGCCGCGCACGTTCCAGGCGATCGTGGACGGCGTCGTCGAGTCGATCCGCCTGGCCGAGGCCGATCTCGCGCCGGCGCGCCTGGTGCTGACCCGGGGTGAGCTGCACGACGCGAGCGTCAACCGCTCCCCGACGGCGTTCGCGCGCAACCCGGAGTCGGATCGCCGGCACTTCCCGACGGCGATCGACCCGACGACGACGTTGCTGCGGATCGAGCGAATCGAGCGGGACGGGCGGCTGGCCGGCGCGCTCAACTGGTTCGCGACCCACGGCACCAGCCTGACCAACCGCAACACGCTGATCAGCGGCGACAACAAGGGCTACGCGGCGTACCGGTGGGAGCGCGAGATCGCCGGCGTCGACTATCTCGCCGCGGCAACCCCTGGTCGGCCGGGGTTCGTGGCGGCGTTCGCGCAGACCAACGCCGGCGACATGTCGCCCAACGTCCCGGACGCGGTGCAGGGACCGACCGACGACGAGGTGGAGAACACCCGGATCATCGGCGAGCGGCAGTACGACGCTGCGCAGGCACTGTCCGAGGGCGGCGAGGAGGTCGGCGGTGGTCTCGACTGCCGGCTGTCGAACGTGAACCTCGCGCGCCTGGACGTGGCCGCGGAGTTCACCGGCGACGGCCGGGCGCATCGGACCGGGCGCGCGGTGCTGGGCGCGGCGTTCGCGGCAGGGACGAAGGAGGGCCCGGGGGCGAAGCCGTTTCGTGAGGGCGTCGGCGCCAACCGGCTGCTGTCGGCCTGTTGCTCGGCGGCGTACCGGCTGCGTCCTGGACTCGGTGACGCGCAGCGGCCGAAGGCGCTGCTGATCCCGGCCGGCAGGTTGGGGTGGACCGCCGATGTGCTGCCGGTGCAGCTGGTGCGGATCGGGTCGCTGGTGCTGATCGCGCTGGCGCAAGAGGTGACGATCGTTGCCGGCCTGCGGCTGCGGCGCGCGGTTGCGGGCGTGCTCGGCGTGCCGCTGGAGGACGTGCTCGTGCAGGGTTACGCCAACGACTACGCCGGCTACGTCACGACGCCGGAGGAGTATGCCGAGCAGCGTTACGAAGGTGGGCACACGATGTTCGGCCGGTGGGAGCTCGCGGCGTATGTCCAGGAGGTCACGCGGCTCGCGACGGACATGCGCGACGGCGCCCCGACCCGGTCGCTCGAGCGGGCCGCCTCGGCGCGCCCGGCCGCGCCGTCCGCGACACAGGCCCCCGCACCGGTATGCACCAGCGTCATATCTCAACCGCGTCAGACATACCGGCCGGGGGACGTTGCGGTCGCGGAGTTCGCCGTGAGCTCCGGGGCGGGCGGGCTGCTGCCGGCGTATTTCTTCGCCACCGACAGCGCGGGCAACCGGGTGGCGGACGACGGCGACTGGTCGACGACGATCGAGTGGGTCGAGCGCGGCAAGCAGTGGCTCGCACGCGCGACCTGGCGCATCCCGCTGGACACGACGGGGACGTTCTCCCTCACCTATCAGGGCGGCCCGCGGACGGACGAGTTCGCCGTCCTGGAGTAAGCGCCGGGGATACCGGGCCTCAGCGGCTACAGCGGAGCCGACGCATGCCGAAGATGTGTTCGAGTGCAAACCGAACCGCACAGCGGACTACGAGCACTCATTCTCTGGCGTCACGGCCATGGCACGAAAGAACCACAGCCCGGATCACACGGGCTTTCTTTCGCATGCATGCGCGGGCGCCCTTCGTCGGCGCTGAGCCCGACCACGCAAGTACTGAACCGAGGAGCACCATTGATTCCCGACCGCGCATCGTGCAGCCGCGTGACCGCCATCGCGCTCATCACGGCCCTGATCGCGGCATTCGCCTTGCTGACGGCGCCTGAGGCATCCGCGTCCGCCCCCAGCGGGACGGCGACCTTCGATCCCGGCGCGGAGCAGACGTTCACCGTCCCCGCAGGGGTGTCGACCATCCACGTCGTCGCCGTAGGCGGCAACGGTGCCAACAACGAGGAGCTCGACAGCTCCGGCGGCACCGGCGCGGTCGTGACCACGGACGTCGCCGTGACGCCCGGCGCGACCCTTTCCATCAACGTCGGCAGCAACGGTGGCTCGGCCGGCACCGGCGGTGTCAGCGGCACGACGTCGAGCGGCGGTGCGGGTGGCTGCTTCTGGTCCGACTGCGCCCAAGACGCCAACGGTGGTGGAGGCGGTGGCGCTTCGAGCGTCCAAACGTGCTCCTCGTCGAGCGCCACCTGCACCGACAGCTACTTCGGCGAGAGCGACCCACGTCTCGTGGTGGCCGCCGGTGGCGGCGGGGCCGGCGGTTACGACGGCTGCGCGGGTGGCAACGGGGACGGCGGAATCAGCAACTTCCTCGGTGGCAACTGCAGCGGCGGCGGGGGCGGCGGCGGGGGCATCGGCGGCAACGGCTCCCCCGTCTGCGACCAGACCAGCACCGCTGGCCGGGGCGCCACACCGACAGCAGCGGGCGCAGGCGGGTCCGGGATCAGCGGGCAGGAGAACGGCACCAGCGGCTCCGGCGCGGTCGGCGGCAACGGCTTCACCACTGCCCCGGCGTACGGCGGCGGGGGCGGCGGCGGCGGCGGCTTCTACGGCGGGGGCGGCGGCGGCGCGACCTGGGACTGCGACGCATTCGGTGCTGGTGGCGGCGCCGGCTCCAGCTTCTCGACGGGCTCGATGACCGTGTCGGCCGACGCGTCGGCGGCGCCGAGCGTGACCATCAGCTACGGCGATAGCGCCGAAACGACCGTGTCCGCTGTTTCAGGCACCGGCACGTATGCCGACACAGCGACCTTGACCGCGACGCTCTCGTCCGGCGGAGCGGCCCTCCCCGGCAAGACGGTCGACTTCACCGTCGACGCTGCATCCGTGGGCTCGGCGACCACCGACTCCGCCGGAATCGCGACGCTGTCCGGCGTCGACATCACGGGCAACGGCGCGGGCACCGACGTCGGCGGCGTGGGCGCGTCGTTCGCGGGCGATGCCGGCTATCTCAGCAGCGATGCCTCCGGCGACCTCGACGTGGCGAAGGCGACGCAGGCCGTGACGTTCACCTCGACGGCGCCGGCCAGCCCTGTCGTGGGTGACAGCTACACCCCGAGCGCCACCGGCGGCGCCTCCGGCAACGACGTCACCTTCAGCGTCGACGCCGCGACCACCACCAACGCCTGCTCCATCGACGGCACCGGCACGGTCAGCTTCGACCACACCGGCAGCTGCGTCATCGACGCCGACCAAGCCGGCACCACCAACTACACCGACGCCCCCACCACCGACCAGACCGTCACCGTCGGCCCGGCAGCGAGCACCGTGGCCTTGGTCGTTCATCACCTGTCGCTGTCAGCGACGGTGAGTCCGGTCGCCCCGGCGACCGAGGTGCCGACAGGTTCGGTGCAGTTCCTGGTCGGCGGCAGTCCGGTCGGGACGGCGACGCTGTCGAACGGCGCGGCGACCCTGCAGTTCCAGGTGCCCGCGGGTGCCTGGCGCCACGTCGCGGTGGTCTACCCCGGAGACGCCGACTTCACCGCATCAACAGCGAGCACGACCCGCAAGGACCCGAAGTTGCACGCGTGGGTGACGAGTCGCCGGCCGATGTCCAGGTCCGGGTGGTACACGACCCCGGTCACCGTTCACTTCAGCTGCACGGCCGGGTCGGCCGCGCTGACCAGCAGCTGTCCGGCTCCGGTGCGGCTCGCCGCGAGCGGCGCCGGCCGCACGGTCACCCGAGTGATCACCACCTTCGACGGTGGCGCAGCAGCGCGCACCGTCGGCCCGATCAACATCGACCGCACGCGGCCGTCGGTGTCGGTCTCCGGCGTGCGTGACGGGGACCTCTACCACGGCCGCGCCCGTCATGTCGGCTGCGTCGCGACTGACGCCGTATCCGGGATCAAGCGCTGCGCAGTCGACACGACGACCGACCGCCACGGCATCACTCATTACCGAGCCACGGGCACGAACCGCGCCGGGCTCAGCCGCAGCGTGCACGGGTCCTATCGCCTGCTCGGAATCTGGATCGGTCACGCGGCCTTCTCGCACGGCCGGTTCCACCTGACCGCGGGTCGCAGCTACTGGATCTACGCAGCGAGCAGCAGCCGGCCGAGCTATCTCTGGGCGGCGCCGACGGCGACTGCGCATCCGGCTGACGTGCCGCACGGCGGCCACGTCCCCTTCGTCGCCGGTCGCGACGGACGCTGGCAGCTACGCGTGACCATCACTCGGCACATGATCCAGCGGTACTCACGCTGGAACCTCGGGATCGCGATCGGCGGGAAGGTTCGGATCCTCCCGGTGCAACTGCACCGGCCGGTCGACCGCTGACGCGCGAGCTCAGCCTCGCGGTCGCTGTCAGCCGGCGGCTTGCTGGCGGTAACGCGTGGTCGACACGACCGGGTCGGTGTCGATCTGCGGGATGACGTGCTTGCCGAGCAGCTCGATCGTCTTGATCGTCTCCTCGATCGGCGCCGGGCCGATACCGAAGACGAGCTGGTCGATGCCCGTCTCCTCCCACCGCTTGCACTGCTTGAGCGCGTCGTCCGGATCACCCATCACGATCCCGCCGAACTCCGACGCCATCTGCGCCATCTCGAGGTTCGGCTCCGGCAGCGTCTCCGGCCACTTCGGCATCCACTCCGGCGCCGGGAACGTGTCGTGGTAGCGGTAGACGTTGGACACCAGGTAGTTGGGCCGCGCGTTGACGTAGGACTCGAACGCCTTCTGCTTGTCCTCGGCGACATACGCGGCGATGCAGCTCATGATGTTGTCGTTGGCGAACGCGCCGATCGGCTCGGCGTTGGCGATGCCGTCCTTGTAGGACTTGCGCAGCTTCTCGACCTTGTCCCACCGGTCGAGGGAGAAGCCGAGTACGCCGAGACCCATCCGTCCCGCCATCTCGTAAGACGGTGGGTTGCCCGCGGCGTACCACATCGCCGGATGCGCCGGACCGTACGGACGCGGCAGGATCTTGCGCGGCGGAAGTGACCAGTACTTGCCCTGGTAGCCCTCGTAGGTCTCCTGGGTGAACATCTTCGGAAACTCCCGGATGACGTCTTCCCAG
>JAVEEE010000506.1 GCA_030840615.1 Frankiaceae bacterium
TCGTCTGGCTCTTGACGGTGCCGACCGAGCAGCCGAGCAGCTCGGCGGTCTGTTGCTCGGAGCGGTCCTCGAGGTAGCGCAGCACCAGCACCGCACGCTGACGCGGCGGCAATGTCTGCAGCGCCCGCCGCAACGTCACCTCCTCGGCGACGCCGGCGGTGCCGTCGTACGACGACGCCGCCTCGGGAACCTCGGCGACCGGCGTCTCGCGAGAGCGCACCCGGCGCCAGACGTTGAGGTAGCCGTTGAGGATCGCGCGGCGTACGTAGCCGTCGGGGTTGTCCTTGTCGCGGACCAGCGGCCAGCGCAAGGCGACCCGGACGAGCGCCGCCTGCACGAGCTCCTCGCCCTCGGACGCGTTGCCGCACAGCGCCGTGGCGTAGCGCACGAGCGCCGGCCACTGGCCGCGCACGTAGTCACCCAGCCGCGGGTCCACGAGCGCCCCCCTGCACAGCGACGGCTTCGCCGCAGCGATTGTCTCGGTCACAGCCGATAGACACCGCGAGAGCCGCCCGGGTTGCCCGCTGAGCCCCAGCAGTGTGCCACCGGTGGGGCTATGAGCCCAGCAGTGTGCCACCGCTGGGGCTATAGGCCCAGCGGTGTGCCACCGCTGGGGGTCAGGAGAGGGTCGTCACCTCGAGGGCGCCGTCGGCGTAGGACTTGCGCAGCACCTTCTTGTCGAACTTGCCGACGCTCGTCTTCGGCACCTCGTCGATGAACGCCCACCGCTCCGGCAGCCACCACTTCGCCACCCGCTCGGACAGCCACTGACACAAGTCCTCGGGCGTCACCGACTCACCCTCGCGCAGCACGACCGCGGCGAGCGGCCGCTCGTCCCACCTGTCATCCGGTACGCCGACCACCGCGGCCTCGCGGATCGCCGGGTGAGCCATCAACGTGCCCTCGAGCTCGACCGACGAGATCCACTCGCCGCCGCTCTTGATGACGTCCTTGGCGCGGTCCGTCAGCGTGATGTAGCCGCGCGGGTCGATCGTGCCGACGTCGCCGGTGCGCAGCCAGCCGTTGTCGAACTTTTCCGGATCGTCGTCCTTGTTGTAGGCCGCCGCCACCCACGGTCCGCGCACCTGCAGCTCACCGACCGCCTTGCCGTCGCGCGGCTGCACCTCGCCGCCGTCGTCGACGATGCGTCCCTCGACACCGAACGCGAAGCGCCCGGCCGTCGTCCGGTAGTCCCACTCGGCCTCTTCCGAAAGCCCCCGTGGCGGCCGTGCGACCGATCCGAGCGGCGACGTCTCCGTCATCCCCCACGCCTGGATCATGCGGATGCCGAAGTCGTCGTGAAACGCCTCCATCAGTGCCCGCGGCACCGCCGATCCGCCGCAGATGATGCGCTTGATCGATGAGATGTCATGGCCCGGGTTGGCACGCAGGTAGTTGAGGATGTCGTTCCAGATCGTCGGCACCGCACCCGACATCGTCGGCTTCTCGGCCTCGATCGCCCGCACCAACGGCTCGGCCTGCAGGAACCGATCCGGCATCACCAGGTCGGCGCCCGCCATGAACGATGCATAAGGGATGCCCCACGCGTTGGCGTGGAACTGCGGCACGATCACCAGCGCGATGTCCTCGAACGACAGCGCCAGGCTGTTCGTCGACGTCGCCGCCTGCGAATGCAGCCACATCGACCGGTGCGAGTAGGAGACGCCCTTCGGGTTTCCGGTGGTGCCGCTCGTGTAACACATCGCGGCGGCCGAGCGCTCGTCGACATCAGGCCACTCGTACGACGTCGACCCGCCCGCCAGCAGGTCGTCGTAGCGCACGATCTCCTTGCCCGCGTCGGCGAGCGGCGCCGTGGCACCCGCCCCGGTGACGACGACGGTGCGCACCGTCGTCATGTCCGCGAGCACGCGGGCCAGCAGCCGGATCAGCGAGGAGTCGACGATGACGACCTGGTCCTCGGCGTGGTTGGCGATGTAGGTGTCCTGGTCGGGGAACAGCCGGATGTTGAGCGTGTGCAGCACGGCGCCCATCGCAGGAACGGCGAGGTAGGCCTCCATGTGCTCCTGGTTGTTCCACATGAAGGTGCCGACCCGCTGATCGCCGTCGATCCCGAGCGACCGCAGGCCGTGGGCCAGCCGGGCGGCGTTGCCGGCGACGTCGGCGAACGACGCCCGCCGGTTGCCGCCCTCACCGACGGTGACGATCGTCGAGTCGCCGAACACCTGCTGCCCGTGTCGGACGATCGACGCGATGGACAGGGGGACGTCCTGCATCGTGCTGCGCATGCAGGCATTGTGCTGTGAGGTTGGCCACACGCGAAACCCCGGTAGGCAAGGTGCTTGCTACGTGTTAGCAACCCTGCAAGCGGGCAGACCATCAGCATCACCGAAAACCTTGAAAATCAAGGGAAATCTGCCCACGCGCAATCAACCAGAGGAGGACCCGCAGTCATGCGAATCCCCCGCGTAGACCCCAAGGACGCCACCGGCCTGTTCGACAAGGTCATCGGCCTCGGCAAGGAAATCACCGGTGAGGTCTTCGACCAGCAGCGGCTGATCGAGGCCGGCGAGGCTCAGCAGGCCAAGGGCACCGAGAAGCTCAAGGCGATCCGCGAGCAGGCGAAGGCCGACGCTCACAAGGCCAAGGCGAAGACGCTCGACGCCAAGGAGCACGCGGCCCAGCGGGCGAAGGTCTGACGGCCCGCTGATCTGCCCGATCAGGCACCGACCCGAACCGCAATGACCACACCGAAGGAGCAACCCGCCATGGGCGTCATGGAACAGGCCAAGGGCAAGCTCAAGCAAGCCGCCGGTGACCTCACCGACAACGAGGCACTGAAGACCGAGGGCGAGGCGCAGGCCGACAAGGGCCTCGAGGAGACCAAGGAGACCGAGGCCCGCGCGAAGGCCCAGGCACACGAGAAGAAGGCCGCCCTGCACGAGCAGAAGCAGGAGCTCGCTGAAGAAAGCGGCTGACGCACTCCGCAGCATGACGAACGGGCCCCGGAATCTCCGGGGCCCGTTCGGTCTGTCAGTGGACTTTCAGCAAGCGGGTCGCCGAAGCACCGCGGGCGCGGCCGCCGAACGCCGCGACGACGGTCCGGTAGGCAACAGTGGTCTTGGCCGTCGGTGTAAACCGGAACGCGTAGCGACCGGCCGCATCCGTGACCGTCGACGCCCGGACCTGCCAGTGGTGGTGCGTGAACCCCTGCCGCCAGACCCGCACACCGGCGACCTGCGGCGTGATCCAGCCGTGCAACGTCACCGGATGCCCCGACCGCACCCTGGTCCGCGACAGTCGAGCCGTGACGCCGTTGTGCACGACGACGGCGACGACGCTGCGGGCCCGGTGCCATCCGCTCGGTCCCGTGAAGGTGAAACGCAGGTCGACGCTGTTTGCTGGCTGACGCAGACGTACGACGACCCAGCCGCGGTCTCCCGTCGTCAGGGTTGGGCGTGGCGCCCAATCACCCGACGGCGCCGAGGCCGTCGCATGCGCGCGCTGGTCCACCACGACCGCTCGTCCCGGCAGCGCGGAGCCCCTGTCGGGGCGCAGCAGCCGGACCCGCGTCACGACGTCGTCGCCGTACGTCGTCTTCGGTCCTGGAGCAACCGCGAGCTTGGTCGGAACCAACGGGATCACCGTCGGTGTCGGTTCTGACGAGGCGCCGGCGCCGCGGGCGTTGGTCGCGGCCACGGTGAACGTGTAGGCCGTGCCGTTGTCGAGGCCGGTGATGTCGGCCTGGAAGTGCGCACCGTCCACGACCGCCGAGGCGCCACCCGGCGACGCCGTCACGCGATAGGAGCGGATCGGGGTCGAGCCGGTGTCACCCGGCAGCCACGAGACGGTCGCGCGGCTGTCGCCGCCGTGACCGGCAACTCGTTGCGGTGCGCCGGGAACGGCGGCCGGCCAGGCGGTGACCACGCGCCCGTCGGAGAGCGCAGCCCAGGTGTCGGGTTCGGCCATGAACCGGGACATGTCGACCGAGCCGCGGATGCCGTCGACCTTGGCCCGGGACGTGTACTGCCACAACATCGCGGACGGGTCGACCGCACTGTCGTAGTTCGCCATCCAGAGCGGGTAGCGGGCAAGGGCGACCGGGTCACCGAGCGACGAGGTCCAGAAGTAGGGATAGGTGTAGATCATCGGCGTGCGGCCGGTGAGCCGGCGCACCTCCAGCAGGAAGGCCTGCGCCCACGCGACCAGGGCTGCACGACCCAGGCCGCCGGTCGACTCCAGATCCAGTGCGGGCGGCAGCGTCTTCGACGTCGTCACGCTGGCACCGAGCCGCGCGACGAAGTAGCGCGCCTGGGCCCGGGCCGTCCGGACGATCGGATAGCCGGGCCGGCCGAAGTGGTAGCGGCCCCGGACGAGGCCGGCCCGCCGCGCCCCGGCATAGTCGCCGGCAAACCACGGGTTGCGGTACGACGTCGACTCGGTCGCCTTGATGATGGCGAACTCCTTGTGACTCGCCCGCACCATGCGCCAGTGGATCTTCGCGCCATTGGGGTGCTGATAGGACGCGACGTCGGGACCGTCGATCACTTCGAGGCGCGCCCCGGTGGCAGCTGCCACCGGCGCGGCGCCGAGGACGACGCAAGAAGACAATGCGACGGTTGCCGCCGCAAGCCCCGAAACGGCACGGCGCAGGGCACGGCGACCGCTTTCGGGGGGCATGCCTTCACCGTCGTCGCCTACGGGGGCGGTTGTTAAGGGCAACTTCGGAAGATGGCCCGATCGGACCAGTCGACAGGGACAGCCGAGCCTTACCGCCGCGCCGGCGAACCCGACTAATGCTTTGGCTCTCCAAATAATTTGCTTCGCATAACCAAAGTGAATAGACTCGATCGATGCCCCGCCGTACCTCCTCCCCCTCGGCCTCCGCCACCTCGGCGGAGACGACCGAGCTGTTCATCGCCCTGGGCTCGGTCGTGAAGGGGTTGCGCCGTCATCCGCTGCCCGCCGGTGAAGGGCTGCAAGCCGCGATGCAGGGCAAGGCACCGGCTCCCCGCCACATCGCCGCTCTTGTGCAGGTCGCGACCGAGGGCTCGGTCGGCATGAGCGAGCTTGCCGAGCGGCTGTCGATCTCGCTCGCCACTGCCAGCCAGGTCGTGACCGAGCTCGCCGACTGGGGCCTGGTCGAGCGGTCCACCGACGACACCGACCGCCGACGCACGTTCGTCACGGTCACCCCGGCACACGCAGAGACGATCCGCGCGCTGCTCGACTCGCGACTGCGGCCACTCGACCGCATGCTGCGCCGACTCGAGCCCGACGAGCGCGCGGCGTTCCTGCGCGGACTCACCGTGCTCGCCGAAGAGCTCGACCACACGAAGGAGACCGTGAGTTGACCAGGCCGCTGCTGACCGGCGACCCGACTCCGCCGGCCGGACGGACGCTGACCAAGCGTCAACTGTGGTTCGTGTTCGCGGGCCTGATGGCCGGCATGTTCCTCGCGGCACTCGACCAGACGATCGTCGCGACCGCGCTCCCGACGATCGTCGGCGAGCTCGGCGGGCTCAACCACCTGTCGTGGGTGGTCACGTCTTACCTGCTCGCGTCGACGGTCTCGACGCCGTTGTGGGGGAAGCTCGGCGACCTCTACGGCCGAAAGCTGTTCTTCCAGTCGGCCATCATCATCTTCCTCGTCGGTTCGGCGCTGTCCGGTGCCGCACAGAACCTCGACGAGCTGATCCTCTTCCGTGCCATCCAGGGGCTCGGAGCCGGCGGCCTCATCGTCGGCGCGCAGGCGATCATCGGCGCAGTCGTGTCGCCGCGAGAGCGAGGTCGCTACATGGGCCTCATGGGGTCGGTGTTCGCAGTCGCGAGCGTCGCCGGTCCGTTGGTCGGTGGCTTCTTCACCGAGCACCTGACGTGGCGCTGGGTCTTCTACATCAACCTCCCCGTCGGCGTGCTCGCACTCGCGATCGTCGCGACCGCGCTGCCCTCGCGTGAGCAGCACGTCAAGCACTCGATCGACTACGCCGGCGCGACCGTGCTCGGCGCGGGCGTCACCTCGTTGATCCTCGCGCTCACCTGGGGTGGCAACACCTACGCCTGGGGCTCCGGCGTGATCCTGGGGCTGCTCTTCGCGGCAGTCGCCCTCGTCGCCCTGTTCATCGTCATCGAACGGCTGGTGCCCGAGCCGCTCATCCCGCTCCAGCTGTTCCGCATGCCTGTCTTCCGGGTTGCGTCGATGGCCGGCGCCATCGTCGGGTTCTCGATGTTCGGCGCGATCACGTTCCTGCCGCTGTTCCTGCAGACCGTCCACGGTGCAGGGGCGACCTCGTCCGGTCTGCAGATGATCCCGATCATGGCCGCCATGCTGACCATGTCGATTTGGAGCGGCCGGCGGATCAGCCAGACCGGGCGCTACCGCGCCTACCCGATCGCGGGCACGATCATCATGACGACCGGCATCTACCTGCTCTCACACCTGAGCATCACGACGCCCTACTGGACCGCCGCCATCTTCATGGCCCTCGTCGGCGCCGGGCTCGGACGGACAATGCAGGTCATGGTGCTCTCCGTGCAGAACTCCGTCACGTTCAAGGAGCTGGGCACCGCCACGTCCGCGGCGACATTCTTCCGGTCGATCGGCGGCTCGGTGGGTGTTGCGGTGTTCGGGACGATCTTCGCCAACCGGTTCGCCGCGGCGCTGCCGAGCCAGCTGCGGCAGGCCGGCAAGGCCTCGACGCACTTCACCCCCGCGCAGCTCAAGGCGCTCAAGCACACGGACCCCACGGCCTACGCGCAGTACCTGCACGCCTTCGGACATGCCCTGCACATCGTGTTCCTCGCGGCGGTTCCGTTCGCTGCGTTGGGCATCGTGCTCGCGTTGATGCTCCGGGAGGTGCCGTTGCGTCGTACGACGGGACGCGGCGCCGGCATGGACGCAGCCGGCTCACAAGCC
>JAVEEE010000126.1 GCA_030840615.1 Frankiaceae bacterium
GAGGCCGGTCGTCGTTGCCCGGCGGGCCAGCACCACAGCACCCGCCTTGCCCGCGGCGAACGTCGCTCGCGACACCGCCACGGCCGTCGCGACGCGGTTGCCGGCGGCGAGGCGGTGGACTTTCGACGTGACGGTCGTGCCTTGCCCCGGCCCGGCCGAGCTCAAGGCGGTGACGGTCGCCCGCGTCCTGAAGCCGGATGTCACGGAGCCCAACGACGCCGAGCGCACGCCGGCCGCGACCGTCCGGGTGGCCCCGCTCGGCTGCAAGACGATGCGATAGCCCGTGACGCCGGCGTGTCCGCCCACGGCGGGTGGCGGTTGCCAGGAGACGCTGGCCGTACCGTGCGCGACGGCTGCTGTGACGACCGTTGGACGAGTCGGCGGCAGCAGCACGCGAAACCACTCGCTGCGCAGCCCGAAGTCGTAGCGGAAGGCGGAGCCCGACAACGAGACGTTGCCGTCGGTCCCGTGCAAGGTCAGTGACGTGACGCGACCGCCCCACTGACCGTGGCCGTCGCGATCGGTGACGACGATCGAGCGCACGGTGCCGATCTGGCCGCCGAACGCCGACGAGAGAGACGACGCAGCGATCGTCGACGTCCAGGAGTGCACGCTGCTCGGCACCAGTCCGTCGTAGGGGTCGCGGTGCGCCGGGAGATAGGGCTGCCCGCCGCTCACCGTCCAGCCCCCGTCGGATGAGGAGAACTGCGTGAACGCCGCATGCCCGGCCGAGTCCTGCAACACCATCGCCGTGTCGGCCGACGGGTTCTGCGTCGCCTGCACGGCGGCTGTGCTCGCAGCCGCTTCGCCGCGCACGCCGACGTACATCTGGTCGCGGGTGTCGTCGTAGACGTCGTAGTAGGGCTTGTTCTTCGGGTGCTCGATCTCGTAGGACGCATACGTCCTGGCGGCAACCGCCTGCGCCTGCAACGCAGCCGCCGACCACGACGACGGCATCTCACTCGGAACGACAGAACGCAGGTAGGACTCGAGGCGTACGACGTTGACCACGAAGACGCGCGTGCCGGTGAACGCTGCGCGCAGCGAGCCGCGATAAGGAGCGAGACCACCGGAGCGGACGAGGTTCGTGACGGCCCCGCTGGTGAACGTCACACTTCCGTCGATCGGCTTGGCCCAGGCCGCATCACACGTCGCTGGGTTGACCCTCGACCAGGTCGTGCCGTCGCTGCTGCCCTTCACGAGCATCCGGTGCCCGGCAGCGGTCGACACCCTTCTCGCGCGCCACCGCGTCACCGTGCTCTTGCCGCCGTCCAACGTCGTCGGCAACCTGCAGGCCGAGACGTGCGCCGCAGTCGTGGTGATTGTCATGGGTGACTTGGCGCGCGGCGCGACGACGAGCTCTCGCTCCGTCGTGCCGTGCATGAGCACCTTCACGATCGTCGACCTCGACCGCCCGACCAGCGTCGTGTGCGGGTAGTAGAAGGCGACGATCTGCTGGTAGCTGAGCCCGCGGACCTTTGCCGCGCCGTAGGCCCCGTACTGCGACATGCCATGACCGTGGCCCCAGCCATGACCCTGGAACGTGAAGACCCCGTTGGGGGGGACCCGGTAAGTCTCCTGGGCCGCCGTAGACCCCTGCGCACCGGCGATCCCGGTCAGTGTCGGGAGCCCACCGCCGAGCGCCGTCGCGGCGAGTGCGACGGCGGTCGACACCATTCGGCGGGCGGAGGTCATGGGCGATAGCTTCCGACGGGGACGGGGGCGGCGGACTGCGAGGCGCCAAAACCGGCGTTGCTCACACCAGAAACTCTCGTCACAACCATACGGCGGGTTGACCCAGAGGCTCGGTAACCGGGACAGAACGGGCTGAAGTCTTCTTCAGAAACCGATGCCTAGCATGTAACGGCGCGGCAACCGCCGCTTGAAGGGCGGGGCAGGTGTCGGAATCGGTCGCTGACGCGGCTGCGGTATCGCCCTCGCCGGCCCCCTCGCCGGCGCCCCCACCGCCACCCCCGGGGCGACCCCGGCTCAAGCGAGTGCTGGTGTGGTTGGCCGCTTCGCTGGCCTTCGTCCTCGTCGTCGCCGCCGTCGGTGGCTACCTGGTCTACCGGCATCTCAACGGCAACCTCGCGCACACCGCGATCGAGATCGTGGGCAAGCGCCCCGCGGAGGGGCTCGGGAAGTCGCAGAACATCCTGCTGATCGGCTCGGACACGAGGTCCTTCAAGGGTGGCAGCAAGTTCGGCGCCGACATCGCCGGTGCGCGGTCGGACACGACGATCCTCGTCCACCTCGCCGCGGACGGCAAGAAGGCGATCCTCGTCAGCATCCCGCGCGACACCTACACGAAGATCCCGGCGTGCAAGCTGCACGGTGGCCAGGTGTCGGCGCCGACGATGAACCGCTTCAACGCCGCATTCTCCATCGGCGGTCCGTCGTGCACGATCGCAACCGTCGAGCATCTGACGCACCTGCGCATCGACCACTTCGTCGAGGTGAACTTCGCCGGCTTCCAGCGCATGGTCGACGCGCTCGGTGGTGTCGACGTCTGCCTGACCCATCCGATCGACGACCCCGTCCGCACCAACCCGGCCACCGGCGGCACCATCGGCAGCGGACTCGTCATCAGCGCCGGACATCACACGTTGCACGGCAAGGACGCGCTCGGTTTCGTCCGGTCCCGTTATGCCGTGGGCGACGGAAGCGACCTCGGCCGGATCAAGAACCAGCAGGTTTTCCTCGCGTCGATGATCCGCAAGGCGACGAGCACCGGGCTACTGCTGCACCCGCTGCGGCTCTACTCGTTCCTCAACGCCGCGACCAAGTCGATCCGCACCGACCCCGGATTCGGCCTGCCACAGCTGAAGAGCCTCGCCGGCAAGTTGCACGGCCTCAAGCCGGGCAAGGTCGGCTTGCTCACCGTGCCGCTGTCCGACCCCAACGCCTACGTGACGATCGGTGGCCTTCAGGCGTCGGTCGTGTTCTGGGACAAGTCACGGGCCAACATGCTGTGGAGCGCGCTGCGCTCGGACGGTCCGCTGCCGGGCACCGAACCTCGCCCGTCCGGCTCCCCCAGCCCGAGTGCAAGCCCGCTCGTCGTGGCCCCGAGCGCGATCCACGTACGGGTCCTCAACGGGACCGGCCAGTCCGGGCTCGCGCACAAGGTTGCCGACGAGCTGCGCAGCCGGGGCTTCGTCGTCGACGGCGTCGGCGACGCGAACTCCTCGGCCTACACCTCGTCGATCGTCCGTTACGGCGTGGACCGCAACGAGTCGTCGCAGACACTCACGGCTGCTGTCCCGGGCTCGAACCGTCAGCAGGACGGCACCCTCGGCAGCACGCTCGAGCTGATCGTCGGAAGCGACTACGCCGGAACCCGGTCAGTGACGATCTCGTCGCCGACCGCGACCCCGACACCGAGGCCCTCCCTGGACGTCGTCACGGCACAGCACGACGTATGTACCGCTTGAGCGACGCGAAGAAGCCGGTCCCCCACGACCCGTGCATCGACGCGTAGACCACCGGTAGCCACAGCCTCGCCCGCCAGCCGAGCCCGCGGCCGGTCACCAGGCTTCCGGCCAGCACCAGCGCGAGATAGCCGGCGGGTAGCACGAACCCCCACCGCAGCACCGGCAGCGTGAACAGCCCGATCACACCGGTGACCAGGCCGACGGCCACGCCCAGCAAGGCGGTCGGCGGCGCGAGGTAGCGGAGGTTGACGGTGTCCGGGTGCTGGCGCATGACCTCGCCGCGCCACAGGCCGTAGTTGAAGTACTGCTGGGACAGCGTCGTCACCGAGCCGCGCGGACGGTAGGACACACGTAGCTCGGGGGTGAACCAGATGAGCCCGCCGGCCCGGCGCAGCCGGTAGTTCATCTCCCAGTCCTGGGCGCGCGTGAACGCCTCGTCGTATCCCCCGACGGCCTCGAGCGCCTCCCGGCGGAACACCCCCAGGTAGACGGTGTCCGCCGGCCCTTCCGCTCCCCCGACGTGGAACGGCGCGTTGCCGACGCCGAAACGGCTCGTCATCGCCCGGGCCACGGCCCGCTCGAACTCGTTGTGACCCACCGCCCACATCAGGCCGCCGACGTTGACGGCGCCGGTGCGCTGGAGCAGCTCGACCGCCGTCCGCAGGTAGTGGTCCGGCAGCTCGGCATGGCCGTCCACCCGCGCGACGATCTGATGATGGCTCGCCGCGATGGTCTTGTTGAGCCCCTCCGGTGTCCGCCCGGAGGGGTTCTGCACGCAGATGACCCGCGGGTCCTCGGCCGACATCGCCGCTGCCACCGCGTCGGTCTTGTCCTTGGACGGGCCGAGCGCCAGCAGGACCTCGATGTCACCGGGGTAGTCCTGCGCCAGCACCGACCCGACGGCCGAGCGCAGATGCTTCTCCTCGTTGAGGACGGTGAGGACGGCGGAGACCGCCGGCCAGTCGCCATTCGTGCTCCGCGCGCGAGAAGACGTCGTGCTCCGCGCGCGTGAAGACATGGCGTCGGCACGCTACTGCACCGGTGGATCGCAGGCGTGGCGCACTCCGGCCCCGCCCGGTTGCTCACCTAGCATGGTCGGGTGGACGGACCGGACGAGGAGCAGCCCCGCCGGCTGCCGCCCGAGCTTGATCCGCGCGGTCGGGAGCACGCGGCGGCGGCAGCCCCAGGCGAGGCAGTGCCGACCGCGGGAGCGGGGAAGCCCAAAGCCAGCCGTCGACGACGCATCGTGGTCTGGACCGCCGGCTCGCTCGCCGTCCTGCTGGTGGTGGGTTCGGTGACCAGCTGGGCATTCCTCGAGCACCTGCTCAACAGCATCACGAAGATCAACGTGTTCGGTGGGCTCGACCACCGGCCGGGCGGCGGCGTACAGGGCGACCTCAACATCCTTCTCGTCGGATCCGACAGCCGCGCCGGTCTGAGCAAGTCGCAGCAGCAGCAGCTGCACGTCGGTCACAACCCGGGCCAGCGGTCCGACACGATGATCCTGCTGCACATCCCGCGAGGCGGCGGTCGAGCCGTGCTGGTCAGCCTCCCCCGCGACTCCTACGTGCAGATCCCCAAGCACAAGGACGCCACCGGCCACGTCGTGCCTGCCCAGATGAACAAGCTCAACGCGGCCTACTCGTTCGGCGGGCCCAACCTGACCGTGCGCACCATCGAGGCCAACACCCACGTCCGGATCGACCACTACGTCGAGGTCAACTTCCTCGGCTTCGTCAACATGGTCAACGCTCTCGGGGGCGTGACGGTCTGCACGCCGACGCCCATCCACGACCCGGTCCACTTCGACCCCAGCACCGGCGGCAACGTCGGTAGCGGGCTCGAGCTGCCCGCCGGTCGCACTCAGCTCAACGGCACCCGCGCGCTCGAGTATGTGCGCGCCCGCGAGTTCGACCCGAGTGCCGACCTCGGTCGCATCCAGCGGCAGCAGAAGTTCATGTCGGCGATGGTGCAGCGGGCGAAGAGCGCCGGCATCCTGCTCAACCCGGTGCGGCTGTACAACGTGATCGGCGCCGTCGGCAAGTCGCTGACGACGGACAAGAACTTCGGCATCAAACAGATCAAGGACCTCGCGTCCAACCTGCGGTCGATGTCGCCGGCAAACGTGCAGATGCTGACGGTTCCGCTCAAACCGGGCAGCATCAACACCGGCGTCGGCAACGTCGTGCAGTGGGACCCGGTCAAGTCTCGACGTCTCTTCCACGACCTCACGGCAGACATCCCGCTGAACAAGCCGGCCAAGGGTGGAGTTCCGAAGGTCACGATCGCCCCGGGCAGCATCTCCCTCGAGGTCCTCAACTCGACGAGCAAGAACGGGTTCGCCGCCCAGGTCGGGACGGACCTCGCGAGGCTTGGTTTCCACGTGGCCCGCACCGGCAACTCACCGTCGGGCTCCGATGCCAAGACGACCGTCGTCCGGTATGGCCCGGGCCGGGCCGACTCGGCCAAGACCGTGGCCGCCTCGATCCCGGGCGCCAAGCTGCAGCTCGACCAGGGCTTCGGCAACGGGTTGCAGCTGCTGGTCGGCGCGGACTACAACGGGACTCAGCGAGTGCGAGTCGTCCAGTCGGGACAGAACGGGACGATCGGCTCTCCACGTACGGCTGACCAGGACATCTGCTCCTGATGCCGACTGCCGCGTTTCAGCACCGCATTTCTCGGCGTAGGTCCTACCGTCGAGACATGCCCGGCCTTCCCCGCGCCTCGCTCGCCGCTGCTTTGGTGGCAGTGACCGGCTCTCTCCTTGTCTCCTGCAGCGGCGGTTCGTCGGCGCCGGCGGCCAGCCCGTCGCCTACCCCGTCGCCGTCGGTCACGCCAAGTCCCCATCCCATCGCGGTGAAGACCTGCCCCCTGACCGGCGTACCTCCCCGTGGCGAGCAGAAGATCAACCGGGTCGCGTTGGCCGTGAAGATCGACAACGTCGGCGACGCGCGGCCGCAGGCCGGACTCGACTATGCGGACCTGGTCATCGAGGAGACCGTCGAGGGCGGGCTGACCCGCTTGATGGCGGTCTTCCAGTGTGACAAGGCGTCGAACGTCGGGCCGATCCGGTCGGCTCGGACCAGCGACGGCGATCTGCTGCGCCTGCTCGACGGCGCGGTATTCGGCTACTCGGGCGCCAATCCTCAGGCCATCGCCCCGGTGCGGGCGACCGGCAAGGCGGAGCTCATCGCCTACGACAGCCTGCCGCAGTACTTCCATCGCGACGGCAGCCGACCGGCGCCCCACAACGTGTTCTCCTCGACAGCGACCATTCTCGCGGCCGGCATCGCGCGCAACCACAAGCTGCATGCCCCCAGGACCGTCTTCTCCTACGGGAAGACCGATCATCCGGGCAGACCGGTCAAGACCGCGTCGATGACATGGCCGTCGGCCAGCGCCATCTGGACGTGGAACGGCAAGGCCTGGCTGCGCACGCAGAGCGGAACCGCTGACGTGCTCGCCGACGGCCACCGGGTCAGCGCGGCGAATGTCGTCGTGATGTCGATCGCCATTGCCAGCACGGGTCTGCACGACGTGCTCGGCAACGCCTCACCCGACGACGTCGTCACCGGCCACGGCAAGGTCTGGGTCCTCCGCGACGGGCACGTGTTCACCGGCACGTGGAACCGCGCGAAGCGGGCGAATCGGATGAAACTTCGGACTAGCACGGGCAAAACGATTCTCCTGCACCCGGGGCGGACCTGGATCGAGCTGTTGCCCCGGCCACGGGTGCCGTCGCTGTCCTGAGCACGCCCGGCAAAATCCCATCCCTTGGCGTCACCACCGGCGACTCCGGTCGTTGATGCAGGTGTCCGCATCGCACCAAGGAGCCCAGAGATGCTGCACCTCCCGCGCACGATCACCACGCCGGTGTCTCTCGTCGTCTCGACCGGAACCGGTGAGGCCGAGCTCGATGCGGAGCTGCGCTACGACCCGGCCGATCCCTTCGCCGTATCCCTGGCGATCGGTGTGGAGTGCGGCGAGCCGGTCGTCTGGACCTTCGCCCGCGACCTCCTGTCGGCCGGCGTCAGCGCACCGACCGGCGAGGGCGACATCACCGTCGAGCCCGACCACCTGGCCTCGATGGACGACGCCGAGCGGATGCTGCGGATCACGCTGGCGACCGACTGCCTCGCGACGATGCGGACCCCGACCGCGCAGGTCGTGGAGTTCCTCGTGGAGACCTACGCGATCGTCCCGACCGGTAGCGAGCTCGACCGCGTCGACTTCGACGCCGAGATAGCGGCCCTGCTCGTCTGAAGCTAGACCCGCTCGGCCTGGTGCCGGTCGGCCAGCTGTCGCACGTGGCGGGGAAGCTTGCCGCTGGCCAGGTCAGCGATCGTGACGCCCTCCAGCACCTCACGCAGACTGCCGCGCACGGCCATCCAGACGTCACGCAGTCCCTCGGCGGCACCGACGTACCTCAGATCCGTGAGGCTGAGATCGCGGACGTTGGCGAGCGGGCCGTCGACGACGCGGATGACGTCGGCCAGAGCGATCTCCTGCGGTGGCCGGCTGAGCAGGTAGCCGCCGTCGCGGCCACGCACGCTGCGGACGAGGTGCCCGTTGCGCAGCTCGCGCAGGATGCCGAGCAGGAAGTTGAGCGGGATCTCCTGGGCAGTGGCGATGTCCTCGGCCTTCACGGCGCCGGCGTTCCACGCGCTGGCCAGCTCCGCCATCGCCCGGACGGCGTAGTCAGACTTCGCTGAGATGCGCACGGGACGCATCCTCCTCTGCCTGAGGTGCTCGCGCCCACCGCGGCACGCCGGTTCGGCGCAGAAGCTGCGGCAGCAGCAGGAGGACGATCCCGACGGAGACCGCAATCACCCCGGTCGCGACCGACGGCACATTGAGCAGCTTCATCGCGGAAGCCAGCAGCACGGCAGCAAGCACCGGTCGGAGCCAAGGTGCCGTTGTCCGCGAGGAAATCTGCGCCCCGATGAACACCCCCGGGAGGGCGCCCACCAACAGCGACGTCGTGATGCTCAGCTGGACGTCACCGAAGAACACGTGGCCGAGCGCCGCCGCGCCGACGAGGGGCACCGCTTGCACGAGGTCGGTGCCGACGAGTGCGCGGTTGGACAGCCGCGGATAGACGAACATCAGCGCGACGATGATCATCGAACCGGACCCGACTGATGTCATGCCGACGACGAGACCGCCGAGCAGCCCGATCAGGACCGTTGGCAAGCGCCGTACGGGAGCGTCCAGTCCGTCTTCACCCGGGGTCTGGGGCCGTGCAAGCAGAAGGCGCAGGATCATGGCCAGGAAAGCGAGCACGAGGGCGATGCCGAGGACCAGCTTGATGCGATCGGCCGCCGCCGCGCCACCGAGTGCGCGCAGCAGGAAAACTCCCGCAAAGGCTGCAGGCACGGCCGGCACGAGCAGCCATCTGACGATGGAGCGATGCACCGTCGCCCGGCGCCAGTGGATGGCACCACCGATGGGCTTCATGAACAGCGACGTGACGAGGTCGCTGGACACCGCGGCGGCCGGGTTGGTGTTGAAGAAGATGACGAGGATGGGCGTCATCAGTGCGCCGCCGCCCATGCCCGTGAGGCCGACGACGATGCCCACGATGAGGCCGGCGATAGACAGTTTGTAGTCGAAGCTCACCGAACCCCCGGCCGATCAAGTGGAGCGAGTCGGTCGTCGTACCT
>JAVEEE010000127.1 GCA_030840615.1 Frankiaceae bacterium
CCCTGCCCAGATCACCCTCCACCTGGGCACGGAGACCAGACAGCCCGTCGAGCGCCTCCTCGGTGAGGGCCTTGCCCCGCCAGCGCCACAACAACGTCCGTAGCTTGTCGTCGACCGAGAAGCACACGCCGTGGTCGACGCCGAAGATGTGACCTTCGGGAGTGGGTAGCAGGTGGCCGCCCTTGCGGTCCGCATTGTTGACGACCGCGTCAAACACCGCCATCCGACGCAGCTGCGGGTGGTCGCTTCGCGCCAGGGCGGCGAGGTCGATGCTTTCGTCGACGTCGATCCAGAGCTGGGCCATGCCCACGCCGAACGGACCCTCGCGCATCACCGTCGGCGGCACGATCTCCCAACCGAGCGCCTCGGACACGACGTACGACGCGAGCTCGCGGTAGGCGAGCGTGCCATCCGGGAAGTCCCATAGTGGGCGCTCCCCCACGATCGGCTTGTGCACGCACGCAGCGGTGACGCCGTCGAGCGTCACGGTGCAGAAGAGCGTGGCGTTGGACGCGTCGTAGAGCCGGCCCTCGACAGTGAGCTCCCCGTCGCGCAGCAGGCGCAGCGCGTCGGGCACGTCGATGGTCGCCGGCTCGCTCACGTCGTCAGTGTGGCCCGCGATGGCCGTTCTGGCGCGGGCAGATGTGGCCTTCCGGGTCGAGCGGGTTGCCGCACAGTGGGCAGGGCGGGCGCCCGGCTGCGACGACCCGCAGCGCGCGCTTCGCGAAACCCCGCGCTGCACCCGGGTGCAACCGCACCCGCAGGAGGTCGCCTTCGAACTCGCCGCCCGCGGTGGGCTCCGCCGCTTCCCCGGCGCCCTCGCCGGCGGCGGCGTCGATCGACTGCGCCTCGATGAGCACGCTGTCGGAGTCGTCGTCCCACGCCAAGGCGAGCGTGCCCGCCCGGAACTCCTCCTCGATGGGCGTGCCGAGCGGACCGACGTCCTCGTGCTCCGCGGTGACCGTCGCCGGGACGGCGGAGTCGGCGCCCTGTCGGCGGCGTACCTCGTCGAGCAGCTCATCGAGCTTCTCAGCGAGCGCAGCCACCTGCACCTTCTCCAGTGCCACGGACACGAGCCGCGCTCCGCTCGACGCCTGCAGGTAGAAGGTGCGCTCGCCCGGCTGCCCGACGGTCCCCGCCACGAACCGGTCGGGGTAGTCGAATTCGAACAGCTGCCCGGCCATCACCTCACCCTATGCGGCGGCCGTTCTCGGCGCTGAGACACGGATCCGATGACCTTCACGAACGCACATCGAGCGGCTAGGTTGCCCCCCGCAGCACAACCGTCGAACAAGGGGTGGTCATGCACAACACAACCGGACGAACACCGGTCATCGCCGTCGCCATCGCGATCGCGGCGCTCCTCACCGCAGCCGCGGGCAGTGCCGTCGCGGCCACCGGGGGCAACTTCATCCTCGGTGTGGCCAACAGGGCGCACGCCACGACCAAACTCACGAACACCGGCAAGGGGCCGGCTCTTTCGCTGAAGACCGCGAAGAGCACGACGCCGCCGTTGACCGTCAACGGCAACAGGACGAAGGTCAAATACCTCAACTCGGACAAGCTCGACGGCCTCACGGCCACGCAGTTCCAGCGCCGCGTCGGCGGCGCGTGCACCGGCAGCCGGGCCGTGCAGCGGATCGGCGCGCAGGGCGGTGTCACCTGCACCGCCGAGCCGATGTGGGCGCTGGTGAATGCGAATGCGACGCTCGGCCGTGGAAGCGCCGCATTGGTCTCCGTGGCACAGGTGAACAGCACCTCGGGCCAGTTCGAGGTGATCTTCGACCGCGACATCTCCAGCTGCGCCTATCTGGCCAGCATCGGGCTCGCCGGCAACAACGCAACGCCGCCCGCAGGCTTCGTCGGGACGACCGGCCGGCAGAACAAGCCGAACGGCATCTTCGTCACCACCTACAACTCCGCGGGAACGCTCACGGCCGAGAGCTTCTTCGTCCAGGTCGTCTGCTGACGCGTGGCGGGGCGGCTGCCTACGCGGCACCCGCCCCGCCGCCGACCGGCGCGTCGGAGGACGCCGGGCGCCGGCGACCGCCGCGCCGCTTGGGCGGAAGCAGGTCGTCGATCGCGCCCGCGACGTCGTTGAGGCGGATCACGAACGGTCGCAGCGACGTGTAGCGGACGACGGTCAGCGAGCACGGGTCGACCTGGACGCGCTGGAACATGTCGAGGTGCATGCCCAGTGCATCGGCCACGAGCGCCTTGATGACGTCACCATGGCTGACCGCGATCCACGTCGCGTCATCGCCGAGCGAGGCGTTGTGCTCCCGGACCGCGTTGACGGCGCGGGCCTGCGTGTCGCGGAGTGCCTCACCGCCCGGGAAGCGGGCGGCGCTCGGATGGGCCTGCACGACCTTCCACAGCGGGTCCTTTGCGAGCTTCTTCAGCTCCTGCCCGGTCCAGTCACCGTAGTGGCACTCCCCGAGCCGGTCGTCGGTCGTGACCGCGACGTCGCGACCCGTGGCAAGGGCAGCCGCGGTCTCCTGGCACCGCTCCAAGGGGCTGGCGATGATGGCCGAGACCGGCACGGGCAGCAGCCGCTCAGCCAGCGAGACGGCCTGTGCCTTGCCCCGGTCGTCGAGGTGGACGCCGGGGGTCCAACCCGCGAGCACCGGACCGGTCATCGCGGTCAGGCCGTGGCGGACGAGCAGCACGGTGGTCATCGGGCTGCAGCCTATGAGGCAAGCCCCTGAGGTCGGGCGCTAAGGCTGCCCGGTCAGATGGCCGACAGGTAACCAAACGTCACTGGACGAGTCCAACCTCGTTGAGTGAACTGACAACTGCAGCAAGGGCGCTGCACCGGACGATGGGTTGAAGACGATGGCTGAGGTCGAGGAGCGCATCGCGCGGCTGCAAGAGCTGCTCGCCGCAACCGATCTCGACGCCGACGAAGCTGTTGTGCGCCACAACCTGTGCCAGCTTCGGCAGCTACGCGCCGAGATGTCGCTCGACGCGTCCTGACCAGCCACCAGTCGCAGTCAGCTCCCCACGCCGGCTTTGTCCAACGCCTCGGCCGCCGCCCGCAACGTCGCGATTCTCTCCTCCTGCGTCGCGCCGTAGCCCGAGATGTTGAGCGTCGTGACACCTGCTGCTGCCAAGGCCTGCATCTTGTCGGCCATCCGCTCGACGGACCCGATGAGCGCAGTGCGGTCGATGAACTCGAACGGCACCGCCGCCGCGGCCTCCGCGTAGTTGCGGTCGAGGTAGAGGTCCTGGATCTCCTTGGCCTCCTTCTCGTATCCCATGCGCACGGCGAGGCGGTTGTAGAAGTTCTGCTCGCGTGAGCCCATGCCGCCGATGTAGAGCGCGGCATAGCCACGCACCGGGTCCGCACAGGCCTTCACGTCATCACCGACGACGACCGGCATCGTCGGCGTGAAGTCGAACGCCACGTCGGCACGGCCGGCGCGCTCCATGCCGGCCCGGATCGAGGCCACTTGTTCCGTCGCGAACTCGGGGTCGTAGAAGATCGCCAGCCAGCCGTCGCACTTCTCGCCGGCGAGCTCGAGGTTCTTCGGCCCGATCGCGGCGAGATAGATCGGCATGTATTCGCGCACCGGATGAATGATCATCTTCAGCGGCTTGCCCGGTCCGTTGGGCAGCGGCAGCTGGTAGTGCTCGCCGTCGTACTGCACGCGCTCACGCGCGAAGGCCTTGCGGATGATGTCGATGTATTCCCGGGTCCGGCCGATCGGCTTGTCGAACTTCGCGCCGTGCCACCCCTCGGACACCTGCGGCCCGGACACCCCCAGCCCCAGCCGGAACCGCCCCTCGGACAGCGTGTCGATCGTCGCCGCCGTCATCGCGGTCATCGCCGGCGTGCGAGCAGGGATCTGGAAGATCGCGCTACCGACGTCGATCTTCGACGTCTTGGCCGCAATCCACGTGAGGACGGTCGCCGCGTCGTTGCCGTAGGCCTCCGCGCACCACGCAACCGAGTAGCCGAGCCGCTCCGCCTCGATCACGAGGTCGATGTTGTCCGCCCCGGAGACCAGACCCCAGTAACCGATGTTCAGACCTAGTCTCATTGGCTCCGCTCCCGCGACCGCTGTTTCCTTTGGCTCCGCTCCCGCGACCGCTGTTTCATGACGGGGACTATGCCATCCCGCCGGATAGGGTCGGGGCATGGAGCAGCGACGGCTCGGCGGCACCGGCCTCTACGTCTCGCGGCTGGCTCTGGGCACGATGACCTGGGGCCGCGACACGGACGAGGACGACGCGTCTAGCCAGCTCAAAGCGTTCGTCGAAGCCGGCGGCACCCTCATCGACACCGCCGACGTCTACGTCGACGGCGAGAGCGAGAAGGTCGTGGGTCGGCTGCTGCAAGGCGTCGTACGACGTGAGGACGTCATCATCGCCACCAAAGCCGTGTCGCGACGAGACCAGGAGCGCGACCGTGACGCATCGCGCCGTCACCTGCTGACGGCCCTCGACGCCTCGCTCGCGCGGCTCGGCACCGACTACGTCGACCTGTGGCAGCTGCACGCCTGGGACCCGGCGACACCGCTGGAGGAGACACTCGGTGCACTCGACGCCGCCGTGTCGTCCGGCAAGGCGCGCTACGTCGGCATCTCGAACTACTGCGGCTGGCAGACAGCCAAAGCGGCGACCTGGCAACGAGCGTGGCCGGGCCGGGCGCCGATCGTGTCGACCCAGGTCGAATACTCGCTGCTGCAGCGTGGCGTCGAACGCGAGGTCGTTCCGGCCGCGCTCGACCTGCAGATCGGCCTGCTGCCCTGGTCACCGTTGGGGCGCGGCGTTCTCACCGGCAAGTACCGCACGGGCACGCCGGCGGACTCCCGTGGAGCGTCGCCCGACTATCAACGCTTCGTCGCTCCCTATCTCGACGACCGCGCAACCCGGGTGGTGGGAGCCGTGATGACCGCTGCCGACGGTCTGGGCGTCTCTCCGCTGGCGGTTGCGCTGGCATGGGTGCGCGACCGGCCGGGCGTGGTTGCACCGATCGTCGGTGCCCGCACCTCGGGTCAGCTCAAGGGCTCACTCGATGCGGACGACGTCCTGTTGCCGCCGGAGATCCGCGAGGCGCTCGACGACGTGTCCATGCCGGTCGTCGGCTACCCCGAGGCCGGCATCCGCCGCTGAACACGTGACGCCGGCGCAGGCACGCTCCCTGCTGGCCGCTCCCGAGCTCCTGGCCGCTGCGTCCGCGACAGACCTGCGGACGGGTGAACGGCTGCGCGAGACCTGGTCGGCAGACCTGGTCGCCGCGGCAAGTGAACAAGCCGCGTTGCGCCAGCGCGCCGCCGAGAAGTTCGGTCACAGCAAGGAGATGCTCTTCACCCGCGCCGGGCTGGAGCAGGCGACCGCCGAGATCGTTGCCGGCCACCGAGCGCGCCGGTTCACCGGACTCGACGGGCTCGTGCTGGACCTGTGCTGCGGCATCGGTGGTGACGCAGTCGCGCTCGCCCAGGCCGCGCGCGACGTGGTCGGTGTCGATCGCGACCAGGTGCATGCGATGTTCACCCGGCACAACGCGCGCGTGCACGACATCGAGATGGCGACAGTCGTGGCGGATGTCCGCGACGTGCGCGTCGACGGTGCGCGAGCGGTGTTCATCGACCCGGCGCGGCGGACCACAAGCGGGCTCGCCGACACTCGGGGCGGTTCGTCGCCACCCCTCGACTGGTGCGTGAGCCTGCCCGTCGAGCGTGTCTGCGTGAAAGCCGCACCGGGACTGCATCGCAGCGTGGTTCCCGAGGGATGGGAGGTCGAGTTCGTCGCGGTCGGCCGCGATCTCAAAGAGGCCGTGCTGTGGTCGCCTAGCTGGGGGTCGCCTGCCTGGGGGTCGCCGGCCCGGAGGTCTGCGGCGAGCCGGGCGACGGTGCTGCCCGCAGGTGACACGTTGACGGCAGACCCGACTACCGCGGCCGCTCCGGTCCGGCCGCCCGGCGACTTCCTGCTGGATCCATCTCCGGCGGTCACCCGCGCTGGAGCCGTTGCCGACCTCGCCGCCCGTCTCGACGCCTGGCAGATCGACCCCCGGATCGCCTTCC
>JAVEEE010000131.1 GCA_030840615.1 Frankiaceae bacterium
GCTCGTGCTCGTCCAGTTCGTCGGCCCGGTGAAGGCCGGCTGGCTCGCGAAGCTGAACGGCACCGGGGCGACCGTGCTCGGGTACGCCGCCCAGAACTCCTACATCGTGCACGCCGAGGGCGACGCCCTCGACCGCGTCACGGAGCTGGTCGGGTCCTATCCGGCGGTGCGCGCCGCGACCGCGCTGCGCCCCGGCGACAAGGTCGAGCGCGGCGCCGCCAGCGGCCGCGTGGCCGTGCAGACCGTGGCCGGCGCCCCCGGTGCGGACGCCCGCGGCCAGGCCGACGACGCCGGACCCGAGATCGCCCCGGACCTAGCCGTTGCGCGGGTCCACACCCAGTTCCTGGACTTGAGCGCCGCCGAGGTGAGCGAGCTGGCGGCCAACCCGGCCGTCGTGGCCATCGAGCCGGCCGGCGTGCCACAGCTGCATGACGAGCGGAGCGCCCAGATCGTCGCCGGCAACCTGACCGGCAACGCGCCGAGCGGTCCGGGGTACGAGGCGTGGCTTGCCACGAAGGGATTCGGAGCCCCCTTCGGCTTCGCCATCGATGTGACGGACTCGGGCCTCGACAGAGGCAGCACCGCGCTCGTCCACCCGGACCTGGCCGGTCGTGTCGGCTACGCCCACGACTACACGATCGACCCGGACGCCACCGACTGCGGCGGCCACGGGACGAACGTGACCTCGATCGCCGCGGGCCTCTCGAGCGCCGCGGGCCAGGACGCCGCCGGGTACAAGTACGGGACCGGCGTGGCGCCGTTCGCGCAGGTGGGCGCCTCGAAGATCTTCCGCTGCACGGGCGCCGCCGCCTCGGTCAACTACGCCACCCTCACCGCGGACGCCTATGCCGGCGGCGCGCGCATCTCGAACAACTCCTGGGGGATCTCGAACTTCGGTGGGTACCACGCGGCCTCCCAGGCCTACGACGCCCTGGTTCGCGACGCCTCGGCGAGCGACCCCGGCAACCAGGAAATGGTCGAGGTCTTCTCGGCCGGCAACGACGGCGACGGCAAGGGCAACCCGCTCGACCCGAAGGGCGACGAGGGCTACGGCAGCATCACGGCCCCGGGCACCGCCAAGAACGTGATCACCGTCGGCGCCTCGGAGAGCGTGCGCGGCTCCGGCACGGACGGATGCGGGGTCACGAACGGCGGCGCCGACAGCGCCAGCGACATCATCAACTTCTCGAGCCGCGGGCCGACCCAGGACGGACGCATGAAGCCGGACCTCGTGGCGCCGGGCACGCACATCACGGGCGCCTCGCCGCAGCACGCCGGGTACACCGGCACCGCGGTGTGCGACAAGACGTTCGCCGGCAGCAGCTTCTACTCGCTCGTCTCCGGCACCTCGCAGGCCGCCCCGCACGTGGCCGGCGCAGCCGCGCTGCTGCGCGACTGGTACGTGCGCCAGGTGGACCCGCAGCCGCCCTCGCCCGCCCTCACCAAGGCGATCCTCGTGAACAGCGCGGTGGACGTCGCCGGGGGCGACAGCGGCAAGAACAGCTCGATCCCCGCCGCGCCGAACACCGACGAGGGCTGGGGCCGCGTGAGCATCGGAGCCGCTCTCGACGCGACCCAGCGCGAATACCTCGACGAGGGGGCGGCGACGACGCTCGAGGCGAACGGCCAGAGCGTGCTGCGCTCCTACCAGGTCGCGGACTCCGCCAAGCCCGTCCGCGTGACGCTCGCGTGGACCGATCCGCCGCCCGCCACGGTCACCGGCAACGCGTTCGTGAACGACCTCGATCTCGAGGTGAGCGTCGGCGGCCGCACCTATCGCGGCAACTGGCTCGCGGGCGGCGTGTCGCTGCCGGGCGGCCAGGCGGACTTCCGCAACAACGTCGAGAACGTCGTGCTCCCCGCCAGCACCGCGGGCCGGATGTCGGTCAAGGTGCTTGCGAAGTCACTCGGCGGCGACGGCGTGCCGGGCAACGGCAAGCCGCTCGACCAGGACTTCGCGCTCGTGGTCTCGAACGCGGCGGAGCAGCTGTCGTCGCCGGTGCTCGTCCAGGGCGCCGCGACGGTGGACGACGTGGCCACGGACCAGAACGGCGACGGCTTCCTCGAGCCCGGCGAGTCGTTCAAGCTGCGCCAGCGGGTCCGCAACACCGGCACCGACGTGGCCACCGGCGTCTCGGGCACGCTCAGCGGCAACGGCGCGCTCAGCGTGACGCAGCCGACCTCCGGCTACCCCGACATCACGGCCGACTCCGACCAGGAGAACGCGACCGCCTACGAGGCCGTCCTCAATGGCAGCGCCACCTGCGGCGTGGACGCGACCGGCATGCTCGACGTGGCGAGCGTGGAGGGCGGGACCCAGTCCGTGCCGGTCACGATCCCCACCGGACGCGCCGGCCCGGCCACCACGCAGTCGCGCACGCAGACGCTCGCCATCCCTGACGACGACGCCGGCGGCGTGGTCTCGACGCTGTTCGTGCCGATCAGCGGCCGCATCAAGGACCTCGACGTGCGCATCAACAGCATCGACCACAGCTTCGTGGGCGACCTCAAGGTCGAGCTCGTGAGCCCGGACAACGCCACGACCGTCCGGCTGATCGAGCACGTGGGCGGGCCGAACAACGGCGGCGACGACCTCGTCGACACGGTCTTCGACGACGAGGCCCCCACCACCATCGGCTCGGGCACGAGCGCCGCGCCCTACACCGGCAGCTTCCGGCCGCAGGGCGACCAGCTCGGGCGCTTCGACGGCAAGGAGCAGCAGGGCACCTGGAAGCTGCGCGTGAGCGATCGCTTCGAGAACGACACCGGCTCGCTGCTCGGTTGGGGCCTGACCATCCGGACGG
>JAVEEE010000507.1 GCA_030840615.1 Frankiaceae bacterium
CTCGCCAGACTGTCCGAGGACCCCGATCACACCCTGCGGATGAGCGATCTGGCCGAGCTCACCCATGCATCGCTGTCGCGGCTGTCGCACCTCGTGAAGCGACTGGAGGCGCGCGACCTCGTACGACGTGAACCGGACCCCAGCGACGGGCGGTTCACCAACGCGATCCTCACCAGGGCCGGCTACGCCCTGCTCGTCGCCAGCGCACCCGCGCATGTGGCCGCGGTGCGGTCCATGGTCATCGATCCGCTCAGCCGTGCCGAGCTGCAACAGCTACGGGCGGCCTCGGAACGCCTGCTCGAACGCCTCGAGGCGTCTACCTAGCCCGGGTGGCCGTCGGCAAGCTTCGCTCGTGAGGGTCCAACGGCAGGGAAACGGACATCAGCGGCGAAGCAGTCGCCATGACCCGCCGAACCCTGCTCGCCGCCGTCGCGGCCGCTGCTGCGGTGGCGCCCTTGGCCGCCTACGCGACGACGTCCACGAGCGCGCCGCTCACGCCGCTGGCGCTGGCCCAGCAGACGGCTCAGCGCCTCGGCACCACGCTCGCGACGAACGAGCTCGACCCCTTGTCGAGCTCCAACGTGTCGCTGGTGTCGACGATCCCCGGCACCTACGTCGGTGCGCGCATCGTCGGCGACAAGATGTTCGCCACCGGCTGGGACGGCCTGACAGCCTTTGACATCTCCAACCCCGAGCAGCCGGTGCCTGCCGGTGTACTGCCGTTGCCGCACTTCGAGAACGAGGACGTCGACGCCGACGGCAAGATCGCCCTCGTCTCCAACGACCGCGAGAAGGCGAGCGCCGGCGGGTTCCTCTACGTCATCGACGTATCCAACATCAACGCGCTCAAGCCGCTGGCGGTGCTCAGCCTCAACGACCTCGGCTCCGACCTGCGTGGCCCCGGCCACATCGCCAACTGTGTCGGTGGCGCCAGCGGTTGCCGGTGGGCGTGGCTGACCGGTGGCCGCAAGGTCTGGGTCGTCGACCTCCGCGACCCCGCGAACCCGAAGCTCGTTCGTGGCTTCGACACACCCGTGTCGACCGGCAGCACCGACTTCGGTGGCCGCGGCAAGGAGTTCGCCGGCGCCACGCACGACGTCGAGCGCGACGCGCAGGGTCGGCTCTGGGTCACCGGGTCCGGTGGCATGGCGGTGTACAACGCAAAGGACCCGGCGCACCCACGGCTGCTCGCCTACACGGGCAAGTCCGGGATCGACCCGAGGAACAACGACTTCATCCTGCACAACTCGATCCACCCGTCGGCGACGTCCTACGGTCCCCGCGCCCATGGTCACTCGGGTGGTCCGACCCGCAAGGGCGAAGTGCTGCTGATGACGGAAGAGAACTACACCGACACCAACACCGCCGACTCCGAGCCGGTCCCGGGTGGATGCCGCGAGCAGGGTCGATTCGAGACGTGGGACGTGCGCAACTACTCCAAGGGGCGTACGCCGACGGTCCTCGACAAGTGGACGACGGAGGTGTCCGGCGCGCCGTACCTCACCGGCAACCACGCGCCCGTCACCGTCTTCTGCTCGTCGCACTGGTTCAAGGAACGCAGCGGCCTGGTGGCCGACGGCTGGTACGAGCAGGGCACCCGGATACTCGACACCCGCGACCCGGCGCATGTCCGACAGGTCGGCTACTGGCTGCCGCCCAACGCTGTCACCTGGGCCGCCTACTGGGTCACCGACAGCCTCATCTACACCGCCGATGTCGGCCGCGGCATCGACGTCCTGCGCATCACTCGGCCGAAGGCCGGCGCGGCTGCGCCCACGGTCGTCGCACCGATCCGGGCGTCGTGGCTCGGTGCTGCTCCCAAGCGCGACATGATCGAGGAGTCGCACCGCTGGCACTGGGCATGCGCGACGATAGTCAGGTGACCTCACTCCACACGCGGATGGCCACCGGCACGTCAATGGCAGCCTTGGCCGCCCTTGCCCTGACGGGTTGCGGAGGTGGCAACGGCTCGGGCGTCGCGGCGAACGGCCCGTCGTCGACATCGACGGCGGCACCGGGTGCGGGAGCACCTTCGTCGGCTGCGCCCGGCTCCAAGCCCTCCGCCGGGACGCGCTCACAGTCACCGTCCGGTCGCGTCTCCTCGACGGAAACGCCGACCGCCGCGTCCGGCCCCACCGCCGCGTCGCCGGGCACGGACTCCGGCCCGGCCGCCGGAAACAGCGGGGGCCCCGCGCTGCCCCCGTCCGGCAGCTACCACTACCGCCTGCGTGGCAGTGCCAGCTCGCCATTGGGCAACAAGGACATCGACGAGGCCGACACGCTGACCGTCGACCCGGTCCGACACCACCGCCAGCACACGGTGTTGCGCGGGCAGGAGGGGAGCTCGGAACAGACCGTCGAATCGCGACCGGATGGCCTCTTCCTCGTCGACATTCACATGTCCCAGCAGGGATTCGACGAGCGCTTTCACCCGGACGCCCCCGTGCTGCTCTACCCCACGGGTGCCGCGGCCGGCCGCACGTGGACCTGGCACATGACCTCCACCGATGGTGAATACACCCTGACGGCGAAGCTGCGCCTCACGGACGCGTCCAGCCACGCCACTGTCAATGGGGGCCGCGTGTCCACGGTCGACATCGACAGCACCCTGACGGTCACCGGCAACGATCTCAAGCTCACGATCCAGCAGCAGGACCGCGCCGCCCGCGACGGGCTGATCGTCAATGAGCACGCGGTCACCGACGGGACGGCGTACGGCGTGAAGTACCACTCCGACACGACCCGCCGGCTGACGTCGACTCCGCGCTGAGACCGCGCAGCGACGTCCGCGCGCCTACAACGTGACGGAGCCGCGACAGGTCTGCGCGCCGTGGGTGGCGCGCGCCCGGATCACGTCACTGCCCGCGCGGTTGGCCGTGAGCTTGTGCACCGAGAACGATCCGCTCGGTGCCTGGGTGGTTCGGGAGCCTGCGAAGAACCGTTGGCCGTTGTCGTGGAGACGCACGGACCAGGTCTGACCGACTCGGTTGGAGTCGACCTCGAACTCGACCTCGACCCGGCCGTTGTCCGGCTTGGCCTTGAGCTTCCAGGTGGCGCTGCCGCTGCACTGCCCGTGGGCGGTGACACCGTCGCCCCCGCGAGCACTTGCGGGGCCGGCGGTTGCGAGCGTCGCGCCGGTGGCGAGAACGACGGCAAGGGCGAGGGTGGACTTCCTGTTGTTGTTCATGGGGCAAGCATCGAACGGACTCAGTCCGAGTTGCTATTGGCCGATGGTGCTAGCACCTCTGCTGGCGACGTGACCTCTCGTAGTGTCGTGTCATGGCCGGCGGCAGATGGGCGGTGACGCGACCCGTTCTGCAATTCACGCTGGCCGGCATCATCGCTGTGGCGATCGTCGGCGTGGCCACGGCGGTGGCGAGCCGGCGGGTCGGCCAGCGCGAAGCCACCGTCGACGCGCGAACCACGACTCTTGTGAAGGCGCAGACGGTTATCGAGCCCGCGGTGACCAACGGACTGCTGACCGCTGCGCCCACAGCCGTCGCCAAGATCGATGCCGTGGTGCGGAAGAGCGTGCTCGACCGCTCGCTCGTCCGGGTCAAGGTCTGGACCCGTGACGGCACCATCGTCTACTCCGACGAACCGCGTCTCGAAGGCTCGCACTACACGCTCGGCGTCGACGAGATCGCCGCACTGGACCATGGCGTGATCGAAGCCGAGGTCAGTGACCTGTCCAAGCCGGAGAACCGCTTCGAGCGCGGCCACGGCAAGCTTCTCGAGGTCTACCTGCCGATCCGGGCACCCGACGGCAAGCGACTGCTGTTCGAGGCGAATTACCGCTACGACGCCGTGTCCGCATCGGGCAACAGGATCTGGAGGTCGTTCGCTCCTGTCTCGATCGGTGCTCTCATCGCCCTGGAGCTCGTGCAGATCCCGCTTGCCTGGTCGCTCGCCCGGCGGCTGCGCAGCCGGCAGCAGGAACGCGAACGACTGCTGCGGCAGGCGATCGACGCCTCCGATGCAGAACGTCGCCGGATCGCCAGCGATCTTCACGACGGCGTCGTGCAGGACCTTGCCGGCGTGGCGTACCAGCTCGCCGGGTCCGCCCGGCGCGAGGGCCTGCCACCGCTGACCACGTCACTGCTCGAGGAGTCAGCGGCGCACGTGCAGGACAGCATCAAGTCGCTGCGCTCCCTTCTCGTCGACATCTATCCGGCCAAGCTGGCCGAGGCGGGGCTGCCGGCTGCGCTGACCGACCTCATCGCCGGGGTGGCCAACCGCGGAATCGCGACTGGCTGCGATGTGGAGGGATTGCACGATGACCTGCCGGACGCGGTGGCTGCATTGCTCTACCGCGCGGCACAAGAGGCGTTGCGCAACGTCGTCGCACATGCTCAGGCGTCCCACGTGCAGCTGACCGTCGCCTCGACCGGCGACCGGGTCTGGCTGGACGTCAGTGACGACGGTGTGGGCTTCACCCCGGCGTTGGCGCATGAGCGGGCCGCCGAAGGTCACCTCGGCCTGCGCGGACTCACCGACCTTGTCGCGGGCGCCGGTGGCCGGCTGGACATCGACAGCGAGCCGGGCAGCGGCACCCGCATGCACGTGGAGGTACCGATCCCATGATTCGGGTGGCGATTGCCGACGACCATGCCGTCGTACGACGCGGACTGGAGCAGCTCCTCGACGCCGAGGACGACATCGAAGTGGTCGGCACTGCGCGCGATGGCGAGGAGGCCGTAGCGCTGCTGTCGTCGGTGGCCCCAGACGTGTTCTTGATGGATCTGTCGATGCCGGGAGTCGACGGCATCGAGGCGACGAGGCGGATCGTGGCCGCGGCGCCGTCGGTCCACGTCGTCGTCCTGACGTCGTTCGTCGACCAGAAGCGGATCCTCGAGGCGCTCGATGCAGGCGCTGCCGGCTACATCCTGAAAGACGCAGATGCACGCGAGGTGTCCGCCGCGGTGCGGGCGGCCTCGACCGGCGGCTCGCCCCTGGATCCGAAGGTTGCCCGGGTGCTGCTCGACGCCAAACGCACCGCGCGAGCCGACGACATGCGACTCAGTGCCCGCGAGGTAGAGGTGCTGCGGCTCGTCGGCAAGGGGCTCGCCAACAAGAACATCGCCCGTCGTCTCGGCATCGCCGAGCGCACCGTGAAGGCTCACCTGACGAGCGTCTTCCAAGCCATCGGTGTTGCCGACCGGACGCAGGCAGCGCTGTGGGCAAGCGAACATCTCGCGCCGGAGGACCCGAGCTGACACGGCTACGGCGAGGGACCCGGGGGAGGTCCCTCGCCGCGCGCTAGGAGGCCGGGTCAGCCGTCGCCGCCACCGTCGCCATGGCCGGAGCCGCTGTCGTCGCTGCCGCCGCCGCCACTGGAGTCGTCGTCGAGGTCGTGGGTGGCCGGGTCGTTGCTGCCGCCGCCGCTGGTCCCGCTGCCGCCGCTGCCGGTGCCGCGGCTGGTGCTGGTGGAGTCGTCGTTGAGGTCGTGGGTGGCCGGGTCGTCCGCGCCATGGATTCGGGTCTGGTCATGGGAGGAGCTGCTCGGCACCACGACCTGTGACTTGGGCGTTGTGTCCACGGACTGCACAGCGGCATAGGCGATTCCACCGACGAGAACGATGGCTGCTGCCGCCGCTGCGACGGTGATCAATGGGCGAGTGCGCATTTGCTTCTCCTCAGGTCGGCCGGTTCTCCGGCGTATCCCGAGTCTGCGAGCGACGAGGTGCCGTCCGAAAGTGGACGATGGTGCTAGTACCTCGCCCGCCCGCTTCAGCGGGTCAGGCTGACGGCCGTCCCAGCTGTTCGGCGTTGCGGATGTTGGCCAGCCGCACCTGGCCGTGAGCGGCGAGTCGTTGCTCCCCGTCGAGGATTTCGACCTGCCAGAGCTGCTGGGTGCGCCCGCGCTGCAGCGGAGTCGCGGTCGCCGTGAGCGTTCCCTCACGCGTGGCACGGATGAAGTTCGTCATGTTGGCGACGCCGACGACGTTGCCCTCGTCACCCAGCCAGATCGCCGCGGCGACGCTGGCGGCCGTCTCGACGATGGAGCAGTAGACCCCGCCGTGCAGGATGCCGTAGGGCTGGTGCAGCTGCGGGCGAACAGGACAGGTGAACACGACCCGGTCGGGGGTCGCCTCGACCAGCTCGATGCCGAGCAGCTCCTGGAAGTTGCCGGCTGACTCCAGATCCACGAACTCTCCTCGCGTCGTCGTCACTTGCCATCCATCCAACTAGACCCGGCGGACAGACCCGGCAGACGGGCGGCGAACCGGTTCACAGCCAACGCACAGGCAGCCTTGTGCCTGTGCTCAGGCTCGGTGGCCAGGGTGAGTGTGTCGCCAGAGCGACGAACCACCATCGAGGAAGGAACCGCCGATGTCCGAACCACCCGACACAGGAGTTGTCGAGGCGCCCGCAGCCGACGACTGGCTGATGTCGTCGGCGGCGCCGGCTGCCGATGTCGGGCCGGGAGTGCCGGCAGCCGGGTCACCTCGTCGACAGGTCGCGGTGCGGGCCGGTCTGCTCGCCGTCGGCGCGGCCGCCGGTGCCCTGGTGGTCACGGCAGTGACGCACGGCTCGAGCACGCCCACGACGCCGGTCGCGAACGCCGGCCCCCGAGGTGCGCTCGGCGCCAACGGGCCACCGGGCGGGCTCCCCGGCGGCGTCGGCGGTGGCATCGGCGGCGGCACCGGCGACGGACGCGTCGATGAGCAGCACGTCGCGGGCACGCTGACCGCCGTCGGCTCGAGTTCGGTGACGGTCCGGACCACTGACGGCACGGCAACCTACGCCGTGACCTCGACAACACAGATCGTTCGCAACGGCAGCGTCTCGTCGCTCGCGTCACTGAAGTCCGGAGACGCCGTGTTCGTCCACGTCTATCCAGCCGGTTCGACCGGTCGGCTCACTGCCGAACGCATATTCGCTACTGCAGGGACATCGGCGTCGGCCGGCAACCCGACCTGATCCGTTCGAGGACCCTGGCCCGTTCGAAGATGGAGTGATGACATGACGAGCACGACGAGCCGGCGGGATCGCGAAGACGTCGCGGTCCGCGCTCTCGGCCTGGCTGGGACGCGCTGGCGCGCGCTGGGAACGTCCGCGCAGGTCGTCGTCACCGCCCCCGGCCGACTGCCCGCCGCCTGGCTCGCCGTGCGCCAGGTCCTCGACGACATCGACGTCGCCGCCAGCCGGTTTCGTTCGGACAGCGAGCTGGCCGCGGTCAACCGCGCCGCCGGCCACTGGGTGTCCGTCTCGCCGCTGCTGTGCCGTGTCGTTCGGGTTGCTCTCGTGGCCGCGGAGGAGACCGATGGACTCGTCGACCCGACGGTCGGCGCATCGCTTGTTCGGCTGGGCTACGACCGCACGTTCCGGCTCGTGCCCGCAGATGCACCGGCCGTCAGTCTCGGCGTCGCCGACGTTCCGGGTTGGCAGAGCGTCGATCTCGACGTCTCATGTGGGCGGGTGCGCATCCCGCCCGACACGGTCATAGACCTCGGCGCGACCGCCAAGGGGTATGCGGCCGACCTCGCCGCGCAGGCCGCCGAGCACGCCACCGGCTGCGGC
>JAVEEE010000156.1 GCA_030840615.1 Frankiaceae bacterium
CTGGGTCCATTGGGCGACCCGACCGCGCGGTCCGGTCGCAGCGCACGAATCCGTGGCTCAGCACGAAAAGTTCAAGGCTGCGATGGCGGCGGCGGAAAACGGCGGTCGGCCGGCGTCCTGACGGTCCCGGTCGCCCGACGGCTCAGTGCTGCGTGACGCCGGGCCAGTTGATGCAGAAGTCCTCGGTGGTGTTGCCGTTGTCATCCTGGGCGAGCACGAGGCAGACCTCGTTACGCGGACGGCGGTCGTTGCTGTCCGCGAGGGCGCTGCCGGCGCTGGCGCCGACGAACCCGAGCAGACAGGTGAGCAGGACGAGGCGGCGCTTCACTGGGATTCTCCTCGGGTGTCGCACTGGGTGACAGGCGTCTGGGGGACTGCTGTGCAGTCGATCTTGTTGGTCGCGACTCCGATGCGGTGCACGCCCTTCACCGGCACCGGCAGAGGTGGCCCGACGTAGAGCGTCTGGCTCGTGTGGGTGTGGCAGCCGACGGCGTAGTCATGCCGGGTGCTGCACAGGGCTGGCGTCGGCATCCGGAAGCTCGTCACGGGACCGCCGCCGCTCGGCGCCGCTGCCGTCGCAGCGGGGACCTGGGCGTGCGGGGTTGCAGGTGCGTGCTGTCGGGGTGCGGCGTGGTGGTGGCTGACTGAGACCGCCGAAGCCTTGCCGAGCGCCGGCGACATGGGCGGCGCCTGCTGCCACGGTGACTGCTGCGGGCCGAACGGGACGACCGTGACCACGGCCAGCCCGGTGGCCGCGACGGCCGCGGCGCTGCCGCCCCGGCGGGCGAGGTGGCGGACCCGTCCGGCGGTGCGCAGCCCGTGCAGCCATGGAGCGAGCGCAACCAGGCCGACGCCGGGCAGCGTGCCACCGCGGACGGCGTACTCGCGGCGCAGGGTGCGCCGGGCGCGGTGCAGCAGGGAGCGGACCGAGGGCTCGCTCATGCCGAACCGGTCGCCGATCTCGTCGTAGCTGAGGCCTTCGACCTCGCGCGCCCAGAGCACTGACGCCTGCCGGCCGGGCATCGCCTCGAGGGCGTCGAGCGCGATCCGGGCCTCGTCGCGGGCGACAACCACGTCGGCGGTGTCACGGGTGGCCCGGGTCGCGGGAGGCAGCTCGGCCACGGGGGTCGACCGACCACGGACGCGGAGCCGGTCGATGACCAGCCGGCCGGTCACCACGGTCAGCCACGCCATGAGGTCGTCCTCGGTGGCGAGCAGGTGGCGGTGCTGGAAGGCGCGGAGCATCGCCTCCTGGACGACCTCCTCCGCCTCGTGCTCGTCGTGCAGGCGGCGTACCGCGTAGCGCTTGAGACGGGGGCCGGCGCGCCCGAGCGCCTCGTCGAGCTCGATCTCCTCGCCGGTGTGCTGCGCGGGCACGACCGTGAGCAGCGGCCGGACGGCCTGCTCGCCGGGATCAGCAGCGGGAGCCGATCCGGCCGGCAGGGGAAGGTCCGGTGCGGTGGTCATCTGACCCTCTTCCGCGAGTGTGCTGGGAAGGCACCCGCAACGGTGACAACGGCTAAGGGTCGCAAAAGTCGCGCCCCCGATCCAGATTCCTCCTGATTGTGCCCGAGATGCGCTGAAAAGCGCCAGGGACGTCGGACGCTCAACCCGAGGCGCCGGAATGCCGACCACAGGAGGGTCAGCGGCTACGCCGTCCCGCCCTCGTCGAGGAAGTACTCATGGAGCACGTCGTCTTCTTCCCAGGCCCCGACGCCGCGCCTGGCTTCCGCCGGTTCTCCTCACTCGACGAGGCCGTGCGGTTCGTGGAGCACCTGCGCAACGCCGAGGGCGTCGCCGAGGCCTCCGTGCACATGCTCACGCCCGTGCCGGTCGCCTTCCGCGCCTACTACAAGGTCGAGGTGTCCCCGGGCGAGATGCCCGCCGAGCCCTTCGTCGCCGAGCCTTTCGCCGCCGAGGTGCCCGAGCAGCCGGCAGCCCCGGTCGAGCCCGTCGCGCCGCCGATGGCCCAGGACGTCGCCGACGGGTCGGCGCGGGTCGACGCAGCGGTCGACGCGGAACCTGCCGCCAACGGCAAGCGCAGCCTCGGTTTCTTCGCGCACTGAACCGCCCGAGCCGATCCCACCCGGCCCGACTGATCACGCCCGGCCCGACTGAGCACGCGGCTGGCGGCGGATAGCCTGGCCGCATGTCGAGGCGCGGTCTGACCTTCGGCGTCGCGGCACTTCTCACGGCCGTTCTGGCGGTGCTGGCTGCGGTGCTGCCGGTGCCCTACGTGCTGCTGGTCCCCGGGCCCGTCTGCGACACCCTCGGATCCTGCTACGACAAGACCGTGATCTCGGTCGACCCCAGCGCGGACTCGTCGCCGAATGGGCATCTCTACCTCACGACGGTCGGCGTCGTACCCGGCAGCTGTGACGACCACCCGACGCTGCTGCAGGCGCTCCGCGCGTGGTGGGACCACACCGAGGCGGTCGAACCCCACCAGGTCATCTGCCCACCGGGGGAAAGCAGCTCCGCGGTGCAGCGGCAGAACGAGCAGGACATGTCGGTCTCGCAGCGAGACGCCGTCACCGCGGCCTTGCTGCAGCTGGGCTACAAGCCGACCGTGCAACACGTCGTCGTCGCGGACATCCCCGATGACAGCGTCCCGGCGGCCTCCGTCCTGGAGACGGGCGACCTCATCCTCGCGGTGGAAGGCCAGCCGGTGACATCGGCGGACCACCTTCGTCAGCTGGTGGGGGCGCACCCGGTCGGCACACGGATCACGTTGAGCATCGAACGGGCCGGCAAGCAGCAGGACGTCAAGGTCAAGACGATCGACTCCGGTGACGCAACCCATCGCGCGATCATCGGCATCACGCCGGATCTGCGGGCCACGTTCAAGCAGCCGCACGTGTCGCTCGGGCTGGACCCGGCCCAGGTCGGCGGGCCCAGCGCCGGGCTCATGTTCACCCTCGGCATCATCGACAAGCTGACCCCCGGTGATCTCACCGGCGGGCGCACGGTCGCGGGCACCGGGACCATCGACGCGTTCGGCAACGTCGGCCCGATCGGCGGCGTCCAGCAGAAGATCGCCGGCGCGACGAAGCGCGACATCAGCGCCACGGTGTTTCTCACGCCCGCCGGTGACTGCGCCGACGCCAAGGCCGTCGCTCCCGACTCGTTGACGCTCGTCAGGGTCGACAAGCTGCAGACCGCATTGGACGCGCTCAAAGCCATCGTGTCCGGCACCGGCAGCTTCCCGCGCTGCTGACCGGGCCGGCCGGACCTTCCGCACTACGCTCCCGCCATGGCGCCCGCCGTACCGTTCGCCCTGCTCGGCGTCGTCCAGCTGACGGCGGTTGCGGCCTGGCTGGGGCTTGCCGGGGCGGTGTCGTTCCCGCGGCTGCGGCGCCGGGTGACGCCGCTCTTCGTGCTCGGTGCTCTCGCGATGGCGGTCGCTGACGCGACGACGGCGCTGCGCTACGGCCCGACGGCGTCCGACCCGGTGGCGTGGTTGCGGGTCGCCGGGCTGGGCCTGCTTGCACTGGGTGCGGTCGGCGGGAGCGGCCAGACCCTGGTGTTGCCGTCCGCGACGGGCGCAGCCGGTGTCGTCGTACCGCTCGGTGCCCGCCCCACTCCGGCGCTCGCCGCCGGCGTTGTGGGCCTCGCGGGTGGTGTCGGGGCGTTGCTGCGAGGCCGTCGGCCGGGCGCCGACCGTGCGCTGGGCGTGCTGTTGGCGCTGGGTCTGGTGCTGTCCGGCGCCGCCGCGGCTCTCGGCGCCCCCGCCCGACACAGTGACACCGCGGCCCTGGCCGTGCTGGCGTCGCGCGGTGCGGCGACGGTCG
>JAVEEE010000174.1 GCA_030840615.1 Frankiaceae bacterium
GGCTCGGTGTTCGTCGGCCCCGACAACGGACTTCTCTCCCATGCCTGGGAAACCCGCGGCGGGGAGCAGGAGGCGGTGGAGCTCGCCAACCAGGAGCTTTGGCTCGAGCACATCCACGCGACGTTCCGCGGCCGCGACGTCTTCGCCCCGGTCGCCGCGCACCTGGCGGCCGGTCTGCCGCTGTCGGACGTCGGACCCGCCGTGGCGCTCGACGAGTTGACCCGGCTCACCGTGCGGGTGGCGACGGTGGACGACGACCACGTCCATGCGGAGATCCGGGCGATCGACCACTTCGGCAACGTCTCGCTCAACCTCGCGCGCGCCGACCTCGAGGCGGCGGGCATCGTGCTCGGCGACACCGTGGAGCTGCGCTGCAACGGCCGGACGCTCACCGTTCCTTTCACGCTCAGCTTCGGCGAGGTGCCCACCGGGCGGCTGTCGCTGTGCGAGGACTCGTTCCGAGCCATTCAGCTCGCGGTCAACGCCGGCAAGGCCAACCAGGAGCTGCGGGTCACCCGCGGCGACCCGATCGTGATCGCGCGGATCCCTCAGCAAGCCGGTCGGCCATGAGCACGGTCGTGCTCATCACCGGCGTGTCTCGCTACCTGGGGGGTCGGCTCGCCGCGCTGCTGTCGGCTGACTCGTCGGTCGAACGCGTCATCGGCGTCGACCTCGTCCCGCCGCGCCAGGACGTGGGCCGCACCGAGTTCGTCCGCGCCGACATCCGCAACCCGATCATCGCAAAGGTGATCGCTTCGGCGAAGGTCGACACGGTCGTGCACATGAGCGTCATCGCGACGCCGTTCGGCGCGGGCGGTCGGGCTGCGATGAAGGAGATCAACGTCATCGGCACGATGCAGCTGCTCACCGCGTGCCAGAAGGCGCCGTCGCTCGAGAAGCTCGTCGTGCGCTCGACCACGGCGGTCTATGGATCGTCGTCGCGTGACCCCGCGCTGTTCACCGAGGGCATGGAACCTCGGTCGGTGTTCCGCTCGGGCTACGGCAAGGACTCGACCGAGGTCGAGGGCTACGTCCGGGGACTCGGTCGGCGCCGACCCGACGTGGACGTGACGCTGCTGCGCTTCGCGAACTTCATCGGACCGCGCATCGACACGCCGCTGACGCGCTACTTCTCCTTGTCGGTCGTGCCTCGGGTGCTGGGCTTCGACCCGCGGATCCAGTTCATCCACGAAGACGACGGCGTCGAGGTGCTGAGACGTTCGGTGATGGAGAACCGCCGCGGCACCTTCAACGTCGCCGGTTCCGGCGTACTACTGGTCTCGCAGGCGATCCGCCGCGCCGGCCGGCCGGCGGTCCAGGTGCCTTCACCGGCCGTTGCCGTGGTCGGCTCGTTGTTCCGCCGGGCCGGCCTGGTGGACTTCTCGCCGGAGCAGATGGACTTCCTGCAGTTCGGTCGCGGCGTCGACACGACACGGCTGCGCGAGGACTTCGGCTTCGCGCCGGCCTACACCACGTTGCAGGCCTTCGACGACTTCGTGGCAGGTCGCGGGTTGACGCGTTACATCGACCCCGAGCGGGTGTCGGACGTCGAGCAGCGGGTGCTGGCCGGCCTCGAGCGACGGAGGACTGCTCATGCCTGAGGCCCGCGTCATCCCCCTCGACGGTCGCGACTCCTCGCATACCGCGCCGCGCCGCTCCCGGCGTGCGGCGCAATGCGAGGCCGTCGGCGCCGACGGCAAGCGTTGCACCGCAAAGGCAGTGGCCGAAGGAGTGTGCGGCGAGCACCTTGCCGAACACCTTCGGGCCGAGGCGGCGGCCAATGCGCCGGACTGGGAGCGCAAGCTCGCGGGTGCGCTCGCATTCATGCGCCGGCGCGTCACCGGCGACTACCCGATCGACGACTTCGGCTTCGACCCCGACCTGACCGAGAACGTGCTGCTCGCCGCGATGCGGCCGCTCTACGAGAAGTACTTCCGCGTCGAGGCGCGCGGTCTCGACAACATCCCGTCGACGGGCGGCGCCCTCGTCGTTGCGAACCATTCGGGCACGATCCCGCTCGACGCGATGATGACGCAGCTCGCCATCTATGACCACCACCCGGCGCAGCGCCACCTGCGCATGCTCGGTGCCGACCTCGTGTTCAAGTCTCCGTTCGTCGCACCGCTCGCACGCAAGAGTGGCTCGACGCTCGCATGCAACGAGGACGCCGAGCGGCTCATGTCATCGGGCGAGCTGGCCGGCGTCTGGCCGGAGGGTTTCAAGGGCATCGGCAAACCGTTCAGTGAGCGCTACAAGCTGCAGCGCTTCGGCCGGGGCGGGTTCGTCTCGGCAGCGCTGCGGTCCGGCGTACCGATCATCCCGTGCTCGATCGTGGGCGCCGAGGAGATCTATCCGATCGTCGGCAACGTCAAGGTGCTGGCTCGGCTGCTCGGTTTTCCCTACATCCCGGTCACGCCGTTCTTCCCGCTGCTCGGGCCGGTCGGGTTGCTGCCGTTGCCGTCGAAGTGGATCATCGAGTTCGGCGAACCGATCCCGACGGATGAGCTCGGTGCCAGCGCGGCGGACGATCCGATGCTCGTGTTCAACCTCACCGACCAGGTGCGAGAGGTCATCCAGCAGACCCTCTACAAGCTGCTCCTCGGCCGCCGAAGCGTCTTCTTCTAGTCAGCGGCGGGTGACACCGCGCAGAGTGCGGGCCGCGTGCACGGTGCGGTCTGCTATCGACGGCGATTCGAGCGAGCGACGACGCAACGCGATCCCGACGGCGACGCCGCCGGCAAGCGCGCCCATGCCGGCCGCGGTGGGCAAACCTATGCGCGCGGCCTTGCGGCCGGTGCGGAAGTCGCGGATCTCCCAGCCCTTCTCGCGAGCGACTCGCTTGAGCTCGTGGTCAGGGTTGACCGCGACGGGGCGACCGACGAGCGACAGCATCGGCAGGTCGTTGGCCGAGTCGGAGTAGGCCGCACATCGCGTGAGGTCGAGCCCCTCGCGGTCCGCCAGTGCACGGATCGCCTCGGCCTTGGCCGGGCCGTGCAGCGGCTCACCGACGAGCCGGCCGGTATAGACGCCGTCCTTGCTCTCGGACACGGTGCCGAGGGCGCCGGTGAGCCCCAGCCGATGCGCGATCAGTGACGCCAGCTCGGTCGGGGCCGCGGTCACGAGCCACACCCGCTGGCCTGCGTCGAGGTGCTGCTGGGCGAGCGCTCGGGTGCCGGACCAGATGCGGCCGGCCATCAGGTCGTCGTAGATCTCCTCGCCCAGCCGCACCACCTCGTCGACTTCGTGGCCGGCGACGAACGCGAGGGCGGCCTCCTTGGCCTCCTGCATGTGCGCGGGGTCCTCGACGCCCTTGACCCGGAAGGCGACCTGCTTCCACGCGAACTGCGAAAGATCGCGCCAGGTGAAGAAGTCGCGCGCCGCCAGTCCGCGGGCGAAGTGGTAGATCGACGCGCCCTGCATCATCGTGTTGTCGACGTCGAAGAACGCTGCCGCCTCAGGATCGGGCGGCATGGCCAGGCTGGCTTCCACCTCGGCCACCGCCGCGGAGGCTGCGCCGGCGAGTGCGGCGCTCGACCCGTCCTTCCGCCCACGTCCCATCGCGGCGAGGGTACTAACTCGTCCTGAACAGGACGAAGCCCCGGCCACGAGGTGGCCGGGGCTTCGTACGTTAGTTGCTAGGTGTTCAGACCGCAGACCCCATCCGGCGACGCAGCAGTGCTGCACCGAAGAGGAGGGCCAGGCCGGCGCCGCCGATGAGCGGCAGGTTGGCACCGGTGTGCGGCAGAGCGCCCTGCTGCGGGTTCGGCAGCTTCACGACGCGAGGAGCCTGCTGCGCCGAGACGGAAGCCGTGGTGCCGTGACCGAGACCGATCTCGGCGAGAGCACCGTCACCCGGGAGGGGGCTGTCGACGACGATGTCGTACTCCGGCCCGGTCGCCGCGGCGTAACGGCCACGGCTGTCCACCTTGTCGACGTGACCCGGAACGAAGTTCAGGTGCACGCCGAGGGTGCCCAGCAGGGTGTTGAGCGCGTCCTGCAGTGTCGCGAGTGCGGAGTTGACCTGGTCGGTGACGTCCTGCGGCAAGCCGACGACGTCAGACAGGTTGATGCCGTTCTCGTCGAGCGTGGCGGTCAGCAACGGAGTGCCGACAGCCACGATCGGGGCGTGACCGGAGAACGTCGCGTGCGCGCCGCCGGCCTTACCGTTCGCCACTGCGGTGGCCTGGCTCACGAAGCCCTTGACGGTCAGCAGACCGTTGAGGACGTTGAGATCGGCCAGGTTGACGGCCGCAAGCGACTGCGCGGCGTTGCCCGCCGGTGCAATCGACTGCGAAGCGTCCAGGGTGCGGATCGTGAGAACCGCGGTGTTGCCGACATTCGCCAGGATCCCGGTGATCTTGTCCTGGATCTGCTGCAGTGTCGCCTGGAGGGTCTCCAGGGTCTGCTGAGCCGAGCTGGTCAGGCCGGGCTGGTTGAGCGCCGAGCCGACGGTCTGCAGCACGCTGTCGACCTGGTCGGTCACGGTGGAGCTCACCGAGTTGACCTGGCTCTGGAGTGCGCTGAGCAGCGTGGTGGCGCTGCCGGCGACGCCCTTGACGTTGAGCAGCTGACCGAGCTGCGCGACCGTGCCGTCCGTCAGGACAGAGGTCGAGGAGTTGATCGACTTCTGCGCGTTGGCGGTCAGCGAACCGACGTTGAGCTTGAGCAGCGGGCTCGCGTCGATCGGGATGTCCGTGAACTTCTGCGGCGCCATGCCGAGGGTCGCCTTGACGGTCTTCTTGAGACCGAGCTGCGTCGGCAGCGCATCGACGAGCGAACCGCTGGCGAGCGCCGAGACGGCGGTCGACGACGTCCTGGCGCCGGTGCCGAGCGTGTTGTGCACGGCGTTGCCGTTGACCCCGATCAAGTTGATCGCGAGGTCTTTCGGAATGCTCGGCAGCGCGGGCAGGGCTGACGGCAGGTGCAGAGCGACGCCGAGCACGTTGGCCGACGTGACGCCCTGGTAGTAGGCGGGGGCGTGATTGGTGCCGGCCCCAGCCGGTGAAGCCGTAGCGAATGCGGCCAGCGATGTTCCACTGGCCAGAGCGAGCGCGGTGACGGCTACACCGCGGCGCCGCAACGTTCCTGCCATTTGCCCCCTACCTCCACATGACGGGCGAACCTGGGCGAACACTACCGTATGTGGTCGGCTCATAACTACTAGTTCTTGAGCCTCGGCATAGGGTGTTCGGACTAGTCAACGACCCGATCACGCGGAAGTTACGCAGCAATTGGCACCGAACTGCGGCATTGGTCCGAACGGCCCAGCGAGGAGGCCCGAGCGGCCGGGTTCAGCCGCCGAGGTGGAGGTCCGGCAGCGTGGGAAGCGCTGTCGGGAGCTGCGTCGGCACCGGTGGAAGGGTGGGCAGCGGCGGGATCGTCGGCGCGTCCGTCGGCACCGAGGGCAGCGTGGTGCCGTCGCCCGGCGACGGCGCCGGCGACTGACTGTCGGCTCCCGGTGAGTGGGAGCCGGTCTTCGCGGGCGTGGGTGTCGTCGTGCGGCCCGGCGTGGGCGACCCGGATCCCCGTCCCGGCTGTGGCGTGGAACCTTCCGGCCCGGCGCCGGCCTGGGCGTAGGTCACCGTGCGGGTGGCGACGATCGTCAGCAACGACAGCGACCGCTCCGCCCGGGCCTGCGCCTCGATCGAGAGGGCGGGCATCACGGCGCGGAGGGCGGCGAACTGACCACGGTTGAAGCTGTCGAGCGCCCGCAGCGGTTCCGCGGAGCCCGAGCTCCGGTAGACGGCGAACAGGTCGCCCGCACCGGCCCGGGTCTCGTCGTCCATGTCCTGCAGAGTTGCGATGACCGTGGACGTCCGGGCCTGGTCCGTCAGGGGACCCAGTGCGCCGGCGGTGCCGGGCATGAAGTCGGACAACGCGGAGGAGCGGCCGGCGAGCGCCTCGACCTCGGCGAGCCTCGTCCGGGCGAACTCGAGGTGCCGCTTGCCCTTGGCCTCGCGGCCCTCGGCGGCGGCGAGCTGGACCCGCTCGGTGGCGCGCTTGACGCCGTAGAAGGGGTCGCCCGGCAGGGATCGGCTGGCGCCGACACCGACCCCGGCGATCGCCGTGACGGCTGCTGCACCACCGGCGAGCACGGCCATCCGGCGCTGGAACTTCCAGGTGCCGCCTGCTTCGCGCAGCCGCGTTGCGGGCGACGCGGCCTCGGCAACGCCTTGCACCGTCGCGACGGCGACGAGGCGCTGGCGGAGCGCGGAGCGGAACTCGGGCGTGGGGCCGGCCGGTGCCGGAAGGACGGTGAGGGAACGAGCCAGCGCCGCGAAAGGAGCGACGACGGGGTCGTCGCTGCGGCTGTCGTCGTCGAGCAGCGCAGCGAAGAGCTCGGCGCGACGACTGGTGAGTGACAGGCTCATCGGTCGCACCCCCTCGCCGGCTCGGAGAAATGGACAAACGCTTTCAACCCGGTCAACGAGCGAGCCCATCGCGAGGTGACGGGCCATTCGCAGAAATAGTCCGAACGGGTCATAAGCG
>JAVEEE010000178.1 GCA_030840615.1 Frankiaceae bacterium
TAGACGATGACCGAGCCGTCCGGGGTGACGTTGATCCGCGCGAACTCCGCACCCGGCTCCGGGCCGGCGGTGATCTCGACGTAGGACGCGAGGCCGATGCCCATCTGCAGCCGATCGCCGTTGTCGCGCCGTCGCGTCTGCTCGGCGCGCAGCGCCGGATAGTCGGCGGCGGCAAGGACGGCCTCGAGCGCCTTTGCATACTCGCCGCTGTCGTAGGTCGCGCCGGCGGGAGTGGTGACGGGGAAGACGTCGGGTGACAGGAAGTTCTTGCGGCGCACGTCGGCGGGATCCATGCCGATCTCGTTGGCAAACAGATCGACCGCGCGTTCGATCGCGGCGGTGGCCTCGGGCCGACCGGCACCGCGGTAGGCCACGACGCTCGAAGTGTTGGTCACCACCGACTTCGTACGGATGCCGAGCTTGGGGATCGCGTAGACACCGGTCGCCATCATCTGCGTCATGAACGGCAGCACGGCGCCGAAGTGGGGATAGGCGCCGGAGTCCTGCAGCACCTCGAGCGCGTAGGCCTCGATGGTGCCGTCGCGCCGGCCACCGATCCCGATCGTCTGGTGCTGGGCGCGGCCATGACCCATCGAGAGCAGGTTCTCGGTGCGCGACTCGGTCCAGCGCATCGGCCGGTTGAGCCGGCGGGCGAGCACGGCCAGGGCCAGGTCTTCGTTCGAGACGCCGAATTTTGCGCCGAAACCGCCGCCGACGTCCGGTGCGATGAAGTGCACGCGCTCCGGGTCGATCGACAGCGACTGCGCGATGATGGTGCGGGCGTCGTGCGGGTTCTGGGTCGAGGCCCAGAAGGTGAGCCGGCCTCCGCCGTCCGCCTCGTCCCAGGCGCAAGCGCTGCCGCGCACCTCGAGGGGCGCCGGGGCGACCCGCTGGTTGTGGATGTCCTGGCGTACGACGACCTCGCAGCCGTCCAGAACGGTGTCCGGATCGCCGGCACCGAACGCCAGCGCGGTGTTGTTGCCGGCAGCGGGAAAGAGCAGCGTCTGATCCTTGGCCGCGTCGTGCGGGTCGATGACGGCGGTAAGCGGCTCGTAGTCGACCGACACGAGCTCGACGGCGTCTTCGCCTGCGTAGCGCGACTCGGTCACGATGGCGGCGAGCGGCTCACCGACGTACCGGGCGACGTCGGTCGCGAGCCACGGTCGCGCCATGAGCGGCGGCAGCATCCCGAGGGGGAGTGGTGGCAGTTCGAGATCGGCGAAGTCGGCGGCGGTGAACACGCCCAGCACACCCGGCGTAGCAGCGGCCGCAGAGACGTCGACCGTGAAGCGGGCGTGCGCCATGACCGACCGGACGTAGGTCACGTGGCCGGCGCCTTCCAACCGCGGGTCACGCAGGTCATCGGCGTAGACGCCACCGCTCGTCAGGAACTTCGGATCCTCTACCCGCAGCACGCGGGTTCCCAAGATGCTCACGGTTCGCGAGCATCCCGCATGCCCCACCCAGGCATCCATCCCGGGTCCGGCGGCGCGCCGAATGGGCCAACCGGGTGGAAGCGCCTAAAGTCGGACAGGCGTTGAGCCGATAGGAGCAAAGGGACCGGCCCGGATGCCGTAGCGAGGTGGTCAGGCGTGAAGTGGCGACGGACGCGCGGGGACGCCACGGCGACCGCTGTCCGCGAACCGCTCGTGCTGGCGATCGACGAGGCCGTGACCCGGGACTCTGCCGAAGACATCGTCGCGCGCGTCGGGCGGATCGCTGCCGGCAACCGCGTGGTGATCGACCTCACTGCCATCCCGGCCTTCGACAGTGACGGCGCGGCGGCCCTGCTTGGTCTGCAGGAGCAGCTCGGCGCGGACCGGCTGACGATCGTCGGCTTCCGGCAGGCCACCGCGCGCCTCATCGGCACCGACGACGTGACCCCGAGGCTGCCGGTCGAGCCCCCGGGCACGCCGTGGGTGATCCGCAGGTTGCGCGCCATCGCGGTCGTGCAGACCGCCGATGATCGCCCGGCGACAAGCGAGGGCCTCGAGCCGGCCCTGGCAACCGCGATGGAGGAGGCAGTCGGCATCGTCGTCGTCGACCTGCGCGGTGCAAGGCTGACCCGGCAGGGCGTGCAAACCATCGCGTTCGCCAGCAGCGCCGCGGCTCTGCACGGCCAGGAGCTGCTCGTCGTCAACGTCGACGCCGACACCGGCGAGCGGCTGCGCCGGGCCGGCCTGTCGGCGACCACCTACGTCGCCCCCGAACCTCTCACCGACTCCTGACCCGCCGCGTCGACCGGGCCTGTCGATGGGCCGTCACGCCGGCGCTGGTGCCGGTTCACCACTGCCTTCGAGAGCAAAGGTCATAGCCTCGTCGACGTCCATGCTCGCGCCCAACCGGTAGCGCGTCTCCCACGATGCGCCGAGGGCCTGCTTGATGCCGGCCTGGGAACGTTCACGCAGACCTGCCTCGAGGCTGTCGAGCGACATCCCGAGGTCTGCCGACAAGGTGTCGGCGATGCCGTGCAACGTCGCGGCGCGCGCCGCGTTGTCGAGCCCGCCAAAGGCGAGCGCGAGTCCCAGGGTCGTGTAGACCATCAGCTCCTTGTCGCGGGCCCGGTAACCGAGTCGCAGCCCCCGCAGGAACAGCTCTCGGGCCCGCGCCGGGTCGCCGTCCTCCACGGCGATCAGTCCCAGGTTGCTGAGCACGGTCGGCAGCGATGCGGCGTCCTGCAGCTCGCTGAAGATGGCGAGGCACTGCTCGAGAGCGGCCCGGCTGGTGATGCGGTCGCCGAGCGAGAGGTCGATCAGACCAAGGTTGTTGAGCATCTTGGCGGAGCTCGCGAGGTCACCGACGGAGTCGAAGCGGCGCTGTGCCTCTTCGAAATGCGCGCGCCCGGCGGCGAGGTCGTCGCATCGTTCCTCGAGATCCCCCATCGTGGCGTGGATGCGGCCGGCGAGGTGGGTCTCGCCTTCGCTCTCGGCAAGAGCCAGCGCTTCCTCCGCAGCAGACCGCGCCAGCGCAAGCTCTTCACGCCGGTTGGCCAGCCAGGCCAGGTCGTTCAATGCGATCGCCGCGCGGCGGCGGTCACCGACGGCTCGAGCGATGCGCAGTCCCTCGTCGAGCAGGGTGCGCGCTCGCGCGAAGTCGCCAGACCGGATGAGCATGGCTGCGACACCCGTGAGCGCCCCGGCTCGCTCGGCCGTGGGCGCGTCCGTACCGGCGAACGCCAGGACACGGTCTGCGTGCTGCATTCCCTCCGCGGCACGACCACGCATGACCCAGTACGACGACAAAGCGGTCACGTAGCGCAGCGCAGGCACGGTGCCGTCCGCCTCGGCCAACGTGAAACGCAGCGCCGACCGCAGATTGCCGTCCTCGATGTCGAGACGCTCGAGCCATCCTCGCTGCGCGCGGGTGTTGAGCTCGCTGCGGGCATGCTCAGCGAGTGCCAGGTAGTAGTCGCGATGGCGGACGTGGACGGCATGTCTGTCCGCTGCGTCGTCGTCCTGCAACCGTAGGTCGGCGTACTGCCGGACCGTCTCGAGCAGGCTGTAGCGCACGTCGCCGGCCATGGCCTCGGCCTGCACCAGACTCTTGTCGACCAGCGAGCCGAGCCGGTCGAGCATGTCGTGCTCGTGGTCGCCGGGCATGCCCGCGACGGTGGTGGCCGCCTCGAGCGTCCAACCGCCGGTGAACACCGCCAACCGGCGGAGCAGCTGTTTCTCCGCCTGCGGCAGGAGGTCATAGGACCAGTCGATGAGCGCGCGCACTGTCTGCTGTCGTGGCGACGACCGTTGGCTGCCCACGAGCAGAACGAGCTGGTCGTCGAGGCGAGCCGCGATGGCGTCGACGGGGAGGGAGCGCATCCGCGCGGCCGCCAGCTCGATGGCGAGGGGGATGCCCTCCAGCCGACGGCAGATCGCCGCGACGGACGCCACTGTCGAGTGATCGAGCTCGAAGGCGGGTTGATGCGCCGTGGCGCGCTCGACGAAAAGCTGCACAGCTTCGAAATCTGCCGCCTCGGCGGGGCTCATCGTCAGCCCATGCGGGGGAAGCCCGAGCGGAGGCAGGCGGTAGAGCTGCTCGCCGTCGACGTCGAGCGGCTGCCGACTGGTTGCCAAGACCACCAGGCTTGGGCACTGCCCCAGCAAGGTGTCGACGACTGCGGCGCAGGCGTCGACCAGGTGCTCGCAGTTGTCCAGGATGAGCAACAGTCGACGCTCGCGAACAGCGTCGACGAGGGTGTCGACGTAGGGGCGGCCGCGCTGCTCCGCGACACCGACGGCGCGCATGATGGCGGCGGCCACGAGACTCGCGTCCGTCACGGGAGCGAGCTCGACGAGCCATACGCCGTC
>JAVEEE010000227.1 GCA_030840615.1 Frankiaceae bacterium
ATGACGTCCTTGAGCCGACCGGTCAGCCGGAGGTGGCCGTCCGCACGCAGCACACCGAGGTCGCCGGTGCGAAACCAGCCGTCCTCGTCGAACGCGGCAGCGGTCGCGGCCGCATCCGTGTAGCCGAGGGTCACGACCGGCCCGCGCACCCGGACCTCGCCCTCCTCGTCGGGGCCGGCGACGGCCCCCGCTTCCGTGACGATGCGGACCTCGGCGCCGCGCACCGGCTTGCCCTCCGTCGTCGCGAGCTGCTCGTCGGTGTCGTGCGGCGAGCCCATGGCGATCATCGGGATCTCGGTCATCCCGTAGCCGTGCACCAACCGCACACCCATCTCGCGCTCGACGTCGTAGAACAGCTCCGCCGGCTTCGCCGCGCCACCGCCCGAGATGATGCGTAGCGACGGGATGATCCGGGCGTCCGGCGACTTTCGCTGCTCGTTGAGAAACATCTGGTAGAACGCCGTGCTGCCACCACACATCGTGACGCCGAGGTCGCGGTAGACGTCCACGGCGTCCGCAGGGACGAATGCCTCGACCAGCACTGCACCGAACCCCGCGGCAACCATCATCAGCAGGTAGTCGGGGCCGGCGATGTGCGAGTAAGGAAACGCGATCGACCCGAGATCGTCCGGCGACATGTCGAGTGCAGCCGCAAGCCCCCGACCACCGGCCATCAGCGTCTGGTCACTGTGGCGCGCACCCTTGGGTTCCGACGTCGTTCCCGACGTGTAGTAGACCCAGCGCATCTCAGTGCCACTCGAAGGCGGTGGCGGCAACGCGGTCGGGTCACCGGTCGGCAGCTGGTCGCCCAGCTCGATCACGACCGGGGGCGGGTAGATCTCCGCGGCGAGGGTCTTGGCCATCGCGCCGTAGTCACGGTCGCGCCACCTGCCCGGCACGAGGAAGAACTCCGGCCGGCTCTGCCGCAGCACCGCGCCGACCTCGCGCTCGCGGTAGAGGTGCAGCACCGGGTTCTGCACCGCGCCGAGTCGCGCAAGAGCGATCGAGACGACCACGCTGTCGATGCGGGTCGGGAGCTGCCAGGTGACGGTGGTGCCCGACCCGATGCCTTGGGCCAGCAGGCCGGCGGCAACTTCCTCGGCCCGGGACGAGAGCTCGCCGAACGTCATCCGTCCACCGGACGTGTCGAGCAACATCACCCGGTCGCCGGACAGCTCGGCCCGACGTCGTACGAGCTCCCAGATCGTGGGGGCCTCGAGCAGCGAGGACGTCATCATGCAAGCCTTCCGGGATGGAGCAGTGGGAGCTCGCCGCGCGCGAACACGTGCGTGACCTGATCGCGCACTACAACCTTGCCGGTGACCGCGGCTGGATCGACGACATGATCGCGCTGTTCGCCGAGGACGCGGTGCTGGCCGTCGACGACGTCGCCCACGAGGGACGCGAGGCGATCCGCTCGGTCTTCACCGAGGCGACCGGCCCGCACCCGGAGCTCATCCGGCACTTCACCGCCACCTTGAAGATCGACGTCGTGTCGCCCGACCAGGCGACGGCACGCTGCTACTTCCAGGTGCTGACCGCGCAGGGGCTCGACCACTGGGGGCGCTACACCGACCGGTTCGTCCGCGTCGACGGCGAGTGGCGCTTTGCCCAGCGCTCGGTCCGCATCGACGGAGCGACTCCCGGTGGGTGGGCGGAGCTGCGAGGTTACGGCGTGCGTGGACGCACCGCGCGGACGGGAAACGGCGGGCAGGCCGGTCGTCATGACGTGCCGTAGACCGGCGTAGGCAACGGCGCCTTGTCCAGCAGGTCCCGTACGACGGGACCCAGCTCGTCCGGTGCCCACCGCGCGCCCTTGTCGGTGCGGGGTCCGTGCTGCCAGCCGTCGGCGACGCTGACGACGCCGCCTTCGACCTCGAACACCCGACCGGTCACGTCCGCGGACTCTCGCGACCCGAGCCACACGACCAACGGGGAGACGTTTTCCGGTGCCATCGCATCGAAGCCGCTGTCCGGTGCTCGCATCATGTCCGGCATCGCGACCTCGGTCATCCGCGTGCGGGCGGCCGGAGCGATCGCGTTGGCAGTGACGCCGTAGCGGGCCAGCTCGGCCGCGGCGTTGAGGGTCAGCCCGACGATCCCGGCCTTCGCTGCGGCGTAGTTGCCCTGGCCCACGCTGCCCATCAGTCCGGCGCCGGACGAGGTGTTGATGATGCGCGCGTCCGGCATGCGGCCGGCCTTGGCCTCGTCACGCCAGAAGCCCGCAGCGTGCCGCAACGTGCAGAAGTGGCCGCGCAGGTGGACGCGGATGACCGCGTCCCACTCCTCCACCGACATCCCCGCCAGCATCCGGTCGCGCAGGAAGCCCGCGTTGTTGACGAGCACGTCGAGACCGCCGAACGTGTCGACCGCGGACTGCACGAGCCGGTGCGCACCGTCCCAGTCGGCGACGTCGTCGGTGTTGGCGACAGCCTCACCGGCGTTCGCGCGGATCTCGTCGACGACCTGCTGGGCCGGCGCGGACGATGCGCCCTCGCCCTCGCGCGAGGTGCCGATGTCGTTGACGACGACGCGGGCGCCTGCGGCCGCGAAAGCGAGCGCATGCGCGCGGCCCAGGCCACCGCCGGCACCGGTGACGACGACGATGCGGCCTTCGCAAATGCCGGTCACCGCAGGTAAGCCTGGCCGCCGTCAGCCATCAGCGTCGAGCCGGTCACGTAGGCCGCGTCCTCGGACAGCAGGAAGGCGACCGCCCGGCCCACGTCCTCCTCGAGCCGGCCGACTCGGCCCAGCGGGATCGTCGAGACGAAGTCGTCGTACTCCTGCGGGGAGAACTCCGACCACATCTGCAGGCCGGGTGAGAGCCCGTTCGGAATGCACGCGTTGACGCGGATGCCGTCTTCGCCCCACTCGAGCGCGGCCATCCGCGTGAGCGTGCGGATCATCTCCTTGGTGCCGGCGTAGAGGGTGAAGCCGGGCAGGTCGTTGCGCAGCGCCGACCCGGTGCCGAGATTGACGACCGAGCCGCGCGACTCCTTCAACGCCGGGTAGGCGGCCTGCATGAACCACAGCGACCCGAGGAAGCCCGACTCCCAGGTGCGCAGGGCGTCCTTCTCGGTGATCTCGAGGACCGGGCCGAGCGAGACCATCTGCGCGTTGTTGACGAGTCCGTCGAGCCGGCCGAACTCGGTGAGTGCGGCAGCCACGGTCACGTCGACCTCGTCGCGGCGGCGTACGTCGCACTTCACGGCGAGCCCCTGCGCGCCGCGGGACCTCACCTCCTCGACCGTCTTCTCGACCTTCTCGAGGGTGCGACCGGCCGCGATGATCGACGCCCCCTCGGCCGCAGCCGCCAACGCCACTCCCTGACCGATGCCCTGGCCGGCGCCGGTCACGAGCACGACCTTGCCGTCGAGTCGCCCCATGAGCACCACCTCTCCCCGCAGCTCAAACGATCATGGGATGTTCGACGGACGCGCCGGGGCGAGTCTGCAGACGGGCCCATGATCGTTTCCCGCCCGCACGTTTCTGACGCCCCGTCAGGTTATCGTTGCCGCCGTGGATCTGCGCTACTCGCCCGAGGAGGAGCGCTTCCGGCACGAGCTGCGCGAGTGGCTCGGACAGGTCCTCCCGACGCTGCCGGCCAAGCCGGCTGCGGACGACTGGCCGGCCCGCCGGAGCTACGACACGGCCTGGCAGCGGCTGCTCCACGAGGCGGGCTACGCCGGCATCAACTGGCCGACCGACTACGGCGGCCGCGGCGCAACTCCCACCGAGCACCTCATCTTCCTCGAGGAGTCGGAGCGGGCTGGCGCGCCCTACGTCGGGGTCAACTTCGTCGGCCTGCTGCACGCCGGCCCGACGCTGATCGCCGAAGGCACCGACGAGCAGCGCGCACGGCACCTGCCGCCGATCCTGCGCGGAGACGAGGTCTGGTGCCAGGGCTTCAGCGAGCCCGGTGCCGGCTCTGACCTCGCGTCGTTGCGGACGCGGGCGGTGCGCGACGGCGAGGACTACGTCGTCACGGGCCACAAGCTCTGGACGTCCTACGCCACCGTCGCCGACTACTGCGAGCTGCTCGTCCGCACCGACGCCGACGCCCCGAAGCACAAGGGCATCACCTGGCTCATCCTGGCGATGGACACGCCGGGGCTCGACGTCCGACCGCTGAAGACAGTGCTCGGGTCGAGTGAGTTCAGCGAGGTCTACTTCGACGACGTCCGCATCCCCGTCGGCAACCGCGTCGGCGAGGAGAACGACGGCTGGCGCGTGACGATGGTCACGCTGTCGTTCGAGCGCGGCACGGCGTGGGTCGACCAGATCGTCGACTCGGCGCGGCTGGTCGACGACCTCGTCACGATCGCCAAGAAGGTCACCCGGCACGGCGGGGCCGCCTGGGACGACCGCGGCCTGCGGCGCGATGTCGGTCACCTTGCCGCGGAGTTCGACGCGCTGTGGGCACTCACCAAACGCGGGGTGTCCGAGGCCAGCGCGACGGGCGTTCCGGGTGTCAGCGCCTCGGTGCTCAAGCTGCGCTACACCGAAGCCCGGCAACGCCTGATGGATCTGGGGGCCCGGGTGCTCGACCGCGCCGGCCTGTCGCGCACCGACATCGGTGGCCTTGCCGGCGGTGAGTTCACGGAGGAGCGGATCAACTCCCTGTCCTACACGATTGCGGCTGGCACCTCGCAGATCCAGCGCAACATCGTCGGTGAGCGCATCCTCGGTCTCCCCCGGGAGCGCTGATGGACTTCCTACCCACCGCCGATCAGCTGGAGCTGCAACGTGGAGTGCGGTCGCTGCTCGACGCGCGGTTTCCCCTCGAGCGGCTTGCCGCGGTCGCGGCAGCGGAGCCCAGGCAGACGGCTGGATACGACGAGACCCTGTGGCAGGCGCTCACGGAGACGGGTGTCTTCGCGCTTCGCACCGACCTCGAGCTCGGGCTCGCGGAAGCGGCACTCGTCTTCGAGGAGCTCGGCCGTGCAGTCGTGCCGGGGCCGCTCGTCGGCACCTTTCTCAGCGCGAGCCGAGGCGCCGGCGCTGTCACTGTCCTCGAGACCCAAGCACTGCCGCTGCTCGTCGCGCACCTCGATGTCGCCGACGCCGTGCTGCTCTTCGACGAGAGCGAAGTGCGGTGGGCCACCGGCGTGGTCGGAGAGACCGTCGCCTCTCCGCTCGACCCGTTGACACCACTCACCGAAGTCGCAGAGGTGCCAGCAGGCCGGGTCATCGCCACGGGCGGTGCGGCGACACGGATGCGGCTCGAAGGGGCGGTGCTGACGGCTGCGCTGCAGGTCGGCCTGGCAACCCGGCTGACCGAGCTGGCCGTCGACTACGCGAAGACCCGCGAGCAGTTCGGCCGCCCGATCGGGTCGTTCCAGGCGGTCAAGCATTTGTGCGCCGACATGTTCGTGCGGACCGAGTTGGCGCGGGTCGCCGTCCATGCCGCTGCCGTGACTCTCGACGATCCCACCGCCGAGGGCGCCGAACGTGCTGGGTCCGGAGCGAAGCTCCTCGCCGACGAAGCCGCAGTCACCAACGGGCGCTCGGCCGTGCAGGTGCACGGCGGGATGGGCTTCACCTGGGAGGTGCCGGTGCACTTCCTGCTCAAGCGGGCGTGGGTGCACGCGACCGAGTTCGGTACGGCGGACGACCACGCCGAGGACCTCGCGCTACTGCTGTGAACGTCGCGGTCGAGGACGGCACGCTTCGCCTGACGTGGGACGAGCTCGAGTCGCGCGCCAACGCCGTGGGGCACGGCCTGGAGGCGCTGGGTGCCGAGGCGGGCAGCCACGTCGCCCTCTGCATCGGCAACCGCACCGAGTTCGTCGAGGCGGTGCTCGGGGCTTGGCGGGTGGGGTGCGCTTACACGCCGCTGAAGACGGGGTGGACGGCGGACGAGATCGGGTTCGTCCTCGACGACGCGCAGACCAAAGTGGTGGTGACCGACCGGCCGGCAGCCGGTGCCGCTGCGACCGCCCGCGGCATCGCCGTGGTGGAGGTCGGTGCGGGCTACGAGAACTGGCTGGCGGCGCAGGACGACCAGCCGCTGCCGGTCGACCGTTGCGGCTACAAGCTGCCCTACACGTCCGGCACCACCGGCCGGCCGAAAGGGATCGTCATGGCCGGCTCGGGCACCACGCCCTACGCCGCGGGCTGGGCGGCGCTCGGAAGGTGGGCCGAAGCACTGTCGTTGCCGGGCGACGGTGTGCACCTGTTCGTCTCGCGGTTGTTCAACGGAGCACCACAGACGTTCGGCTTCGCAGCGATGGCCCGCGGGGCGACGTTGCGAATCCTGCCCCGGTGGGACCCGGCGGCGGCGCTCGCGGCGCTGGCTGCGCCGGACGTGACATCCACGATCATGGTGCCGACGATGTTCCGGCAGCTCCTCGCGCTGCCCGGAGTGGACCGGGCAGTCGCTCCCGCACCGGGGCTTCGCACCCTGCTGCACGGCGGTGAGCCTTGCCCCGCAGCACTCAAGGAGGCGATCGCCGAGTGGTTCGGCGAGATCCTGGTCGAGTACTACGGCTTCACCGAGGGCGGTCTCACGATCGTCGGACCGCAGGAGTGGCGCCAGCACCCGGGCACGGTCGGTCGACCCTTGCCGGGCATGCGGGTCGAGGTCCGCGACGACGACGGCACCGTCCTCACGGCGGGCAGCGAGGGAACGGTCTACATCGTCTCCGAGGCAGGCCGCCGGTTCCGCT
>JAVEEE010000281.1 GCA_030840615.1 Frankiaceae bacterium
GTGGGGGGGGGGGCCGACGCCGCCCCCCCCACGGCGCCACTACTGCTTCGGTGGGAAGCAGGAGCTCTGGAGGTCGCCGCTCTGCGCGTTGCCCGCCGAGCCGAGCGTGGCAGTGGTGAACGTCCCGTTCTCGAGCTTGTAGAGGAACATGCAGTTCACCGCCGGCGACGGCTTGCCCTTGGTGAAGGTGATCGGCTGAGCCAGCATGCCGTCCAGCGTCTCGTCCTTGACGGTGTAGAGCGCGTCCATCACGGCCTGCCGCGAGACCGTGTCGCCCAGCTGACCAGCCACGTTGTGGAATACCTCGAGCGCTGCCCACATCGCGGACGAGTTGGCGTCCTCGTAGTCGTTGCCGGCGTCGTACTGGGCCATGACGTCGCGGAAGTTCTTGACGGGCGCCGAGTCGCCCCACCAGGGCGCGGCCCAGATGCTGCCGGCGAACTTGATGCCCTTGGCCGCGTCGAAGTCCTTGGCGACGGTGCTGCCGGAAGCGAGCCCGATCCAGCCCTTGAAGCCCTGCTGCGTGCAGCTCTGGGCGACTCGGATGACCGTCGCGCTCGCGAACGTGGCCTCGATGTAGTCGGTGCCCTTCTGGGTCAGTCGAAGGCACTCAGCGGTATAGCTGGCCGCGGTCGAGGACGCCGTCACGATGCCGTTGTACTTGACGCCGACCGCCTTTCCGGCCGGGCCGTAGGCCTGCGCGCCCGAGCTGCAGGTGGGCACCTCGGCGCAAGCGATGCTGCCGAAGGCCTTCGCGCCGACAGCAGCTGCGCCGGCCGGCTGGATCGTGTAGAGCAGCGGGATGACCGCTGACGTTGCGAAGAAGTTGGGTGCCTGGTTCCAGATCGGCGTGTAGCCGAATCCCATGATCGGAACGCCACTCTTGCTCAGGAACTTGCCCGCGGCCAGCTCGGCCGTCGGGTCACCCAGCAGCAAGAGGTCGACCTTGGAACTGTTGACGAGAGCCTGCGCACCGGAGATGGCCCCGGCCGGGTCGGACTTCGAGTCCTTGATGATGATCGTGACCGGGTGACCGTTGAGCCCGCCTGTCGCGTTGACCCATTTGCCCCACGCCTGGACCGTCGTCGCGGCGTACTTCACCGACGAACCGCCGGTGCCGCTCAAGGAGGCAAGGAGGCCGATCTTGATCGGTGCCCCCGTGGGCGCCTGCGACGAGCTCGGCGCTCCCGACGGCGTTGTCGTACCACCCGAACTGGAGCCACCACACGCGGCACCGAACACCGCCACTGAAATGGCGGCCGCGACCGTGCCCGCCTTCCTGGAACCTCTGACCATGACCGTTCCCTTCTCGACGGACCGCCTGTGACAGTCGGCACCCTAAGTGTTTATTCCGTTTACGTCTACGAAATCGCACGGACCGTTGGTAACGGGTTGGTTGCGTCAGCGACGTCGTCGCTTTCCGATCTGTTTGCGGCCCCGTGACATATCCGACACAGCACGGACAACAAGGCCGATTAACCTCGGACGCATGGCAGCGAGGGCGTCAGATCACGGCGGTGCCGACACCCGGGAGCGCATCGCAATCGCGGCGCTCAAGGTTGCGACGCGTGCCCGTCACAGGCGGTTGCCTGTCGTCGACATCTGCGACGAGGCTGGGGTCGCGCGGGGCACTTTCTACCGCTACTTCTCCGGTCCGGGCGACCTCTATCCGGCAATGGCGTCGGCGGTGGCGACGGCCGTCAGCGCGGAGCTCGAGCGCGCACTCGCCCGCGACCGGTCGTCACCCGCGAATCCGCTCCGCGTGGTAGCGGATGTCTTTGCCCGCGTGTTCGTCGAGGAAAGCCCGCTCAGCGGCCTGTTCCGCACGAGACCGGCGCTCGCGCTGGAGCTCGCAGCCGCCGCGAGTGCCGACATTGCGGCGGCCCTTGAGGCGCATGTCTGCAGCCACGCCGGCTATGACCGATGTTCCTGCGCGGACGACGCGGTGGCCCTCGTTCGGGTCGCCTCGGCGTTGGCGCTGGCGCCACGGCCCGGCGACCGCCAGCTGCTCCGCCGGACGGTGGGCGCGTGGATGGCCGACGGCGACGTCGCGGCAACACCGCGAGCGAGCTGAACGGGTTCTGCCAGGCCGCTCACTCCACGACGATGGCGCTCTCCGGACACGACTCACTGGCCTCCTGGGCGGCTTCGACCAGATCGTCCGAGACCTCGCTGTCTTCGACGTAAGCGAAGCCCTGATCGTCGACCTTGAAGATGGAGGGGCAGATCTCGGCACAGATGCCGTAGCCACAGCACTTGTCCTTCAAGACAGTGGCCTTCATGTCACGAATCCTCAGCCTTCAGTTGACCAGCTCGGCGACAATCTGGCGCCGCAGCAGCTTTCCCGTGTCCGTTCGCGGCAGCTCGTCGACCTGGAGCAGCACCTGCGGCGTCTTCGACGACCGGAGCTTGTCGCGCGCCCATGCCTGGACGTCGTCCATCGCGAGCTGGCATCCGGGCCGGGCGACGATCACGGCTGCGATCTTCTGGCCCCATTCCTCATCCGGAAGACCGACGACGACGACGTCGGCCACCTGGGGATGTTGAAGGAGGACTTCCTCGATCTCGGCGGGCGCGATGTTCTCACCGCCGCGGATGATCGTGTCGTCGACCCGACCGTCGATGAAGAGGAAGCCGTCGGCGTCCAGCCGGGCCTGGTCGCGAGTGCAGAACCAGCTGTCGGTCGTATCGGTCTGCCCGCGGTACTCGCCGGCCACCTGCTCCCCGCGCACCCACAGCTGGCCGGCGGTGCCCGGTTGGCACGGTTCGCCGTCGTCCGAGCGGATCTGCAGCTCGATGCCGGGAATCGCCCGCCCGACGGAGGACAAGCGGGATCGAACGGTCTCGTCCTGGCTGGCCGCAACGGCGCGGTGATCCTCCGGACTCAGCAGCGCGATCGTCGAACTCGTTTCGGTGAGCCCGTAGGCATTGACGAACCCGGTGTCCGGGAACAGCTCGAGCGCTCGCTCGATCACCCTGCGAGGCATGGGGGCGCCGCCATACGCAAGCGAGCGTAGGCTCGGGGTGTCCGCCCTGTCGGCGCCTTCCAGGTGTTCGACGATCCGCGCGAGCATTGTCGGCACGACGAGTGCATGCGTGATGCTCTCGTCGCGGACGGTCCGGAGCCAGTCCTGCGGTGTGAACGCCTCGAGATAGACGATGCGCCGGCCGGCGTAGACGTTCGTAACCGCGTTGGCGACGCCGGCTATGTGGTAGGGCGGGACGCTGACGAGGGTGGCTTCGGCGTTGCCGGCACTTGCGAACTCCACTGTCGACAAGACGTACGCCGACAAGTTGCGGTGCCTGAGAACGGCTGCTTTCGGCTCGGCTGTCGTGCCGCTTGTGTAGAGGAGCAGGGCGACGTCGTCGGCATCGACGGTCCCCATGCCCGCGCCGGGATCGTCATTCCCGTCCGCGACGGAAGCCAGCCAGGCGTGCGGCGTGACCGTCGCAGCGGGTAGCCGCACAGCAGCCGAGACGAGCTCGTCGGCGATCACCATCGCGGGTGCATTCTGCTCGACCAGCCGCGCGAGCTGCTCCGGCGGCAGGCGGTAGTTGAGGGGCACCATCGGCACGCCGGCGATCGCTGCCGCGAACAAGGCGACCGGGAAGGCCGGACCATTGGCCGCGATGAAGACGACGTGCGTGGCTCCGGCCTGCGAGATGAGACGCGAACCACGTCGCGCCCGGCGGTACAGGTCGGCTGCGGTCAATCCGTCCTCGTGCCGACCGACGAGAACACGGTCGGTGTCGGCGGAGACGGCCATCTCCAGCAACAGCCCGAGCTCCATGTCTGCGCCTCAGTCCGACGAGGGCAGCGGCTTCGCGCCCTTCACGGTGAGGGCCCGGCCGTCGACGTCGAGCGAGCCGGCTCCGCCCTTGGTGCAGAGCAGCTCGAGCCCGGTCTCCTCGTCGACGTACCGCTTGCCGAGGAGGGTGGGCTCGCCGTCGGTGCTGCCTGCCGGGACCGAGGCGGGAGCCCCCTCGAGGCTCACCATCGGCTCACCTCCGCAGGCCAGCACGAGCGGCGCGGACGACGGCCGGACGACGACGACCTCGACCTCTGAGACCTGGCTGCGTAGACGCGTCCCGGCCTTCAACTCGGCGTCAGCCATCACACTCCCTCGTCTCGGCGGTGGTGGAACACATTACACGGGTTCTGTTCAAGTTTCAGGTCCTCGGTTACTGTGCAATGCGAGATCGGGTGACCAGCCAAATGAGAGGTGCGCGTGGCAGGGAAGACACCGCATGCCGTCATTGTCGACGCCGTCAGGTCACCGATGGGCAGGGGGCGCCGAGCGGTGGCGGGCAAGCCCGGCGGTGCCTTGTCGACGCTGCACGCCGTCGAGCTCCTCGCTCAGGTGCTCCGGGCGCTTGTCGAGCGGTCCGGCGTCGACCCGGGCACCGTCGACGACGTCCTGATCGGCTGCGTGAGTCAGGCGTCCGAGCAGGCGGCGACGCCCGGCCGGATGGCGTGGCTGTCGGCCGGGCTACCCGAGCATGTGCCCGCGGTGACGATCGACCGGCGCTGCGGCTCCAGCCAGCAGTCCGTCGAGTTCGCGGCGCACGCGATCATGGCCGGCGCCTACGACGTCGCGATCGCCGGCGGTGTCGAGTCGATGAGCCGGGTCCCCATGGGATCCGCCCGGATGGGTGCGGACGCCCACGGCCCCGGCGTCACCGCTCGCTACGGCGGGCTCATCCCGCAAGGCGTGTCCGCCGAGCTTGTCGCGGCCCGGTTCGGGATATCGCGCGAGGAGATGGACGGCTATGCGGCCGGGTCCCACCAGCGGGCGGCGGCGTCGCAGGACAGGGCTGCGCGGGACGTCGTCGCCATCGATGTGCCGCTGGACGAGGCGGACCCGCAGGGCGAGCGCCGGAGCGTCACCTCCGACGAGACGATCCGACCGGACACCACGGCGGAGCGGTTGGCGGCGCTCGCGCCGGCGTTCGAGTCGGCGGAGCTCGCGGCACGCTTCCCGGAGATCAGGTGGTCGGTCACCGCCGGCAACTCCTCGCAGATCACCGACGGGGCGTCCGCGCTGCTGCTGATGAGCGAGGAGCGGGCCTCGAACCTGGGGCTCCGTCCCCGTGCCCGTGTCGTAGCAACCGCCGTCGTCGGCGACGACCCGCTGCAGATGCTGACAGGCCCGATACCCGCGACCGAGAAGGTATTGAAACGCTCCGGTCTCACCGCCGACGACATCGACTACTTCGAGGTCAACGAGGCCTTCGCGTCGGTGCCGCTCGCCTGGCTCAGGCACTTCGACGCAGACCCGGCGAGGCTCAACGTGCATGGCGGCGCGATCGCGCTCGGCCACCCGCTCGGGGCCTCCGGAGGACGGCTGCTGACGACGCTGCTGGGCGTCCTCGAGGACACGGGCAGCCGCTACGGGCTGCAGACGATGTGCGAAGCCGGTGGCATGGCCAACGCGCTCATCATCGAGCGGGTCTAGCTCGTCGTGCGCCGCACCCTGTTCTCCGACGAGCATGAGGCCTTTCGCAAGGTGGTCCGAGTCTTCTACGAGCGCGAAGTCGTGCCGGAATATGCCGCGTGGGAGGAGACGGGCCACCCGAGCCGGGAGTTCTGGACGAAGGCGGGTGAGGTCGGACTGCTCGGCTTGCAGGTGCCGGAAGACTACGGCGGCGCCGGACAACAGTCGTTCCTCTACAACGTCATCCTGACCGAGGAGGCGCAGCGCGCCGGGCTCGCGCTGGGTGGCCTGCGCGTGCACACCGACATCTGCATGCCCTACTTCCTCGATCTGGCCGACGACGAGCAGAAAGCACGCTGGCTGCCCAGGCTGGCAAGCGGCGAGGCCGTGGCCGCGCTCGCGATGTCCGAGCCCGGTGCGGGATCCGACGTGAAGTCCATCAGCACGCGGGCGACGCGCGATGGCGATCACTACGTCGTCAACGGAGCGAAGACTTTCATCAGCAACGGCCTGACGGCCGACCTCGTCATCCTGGCCGTCAAGACCGATCCGGAGGCCGGTCGGGAGGGGCTCAGCCTGCTCGTGGTCGAGGCGAGCACACCCGGGTTCGAACGGGGCCGGCCATTGCGCAAGATCGGCCTCAAGGCACAGGATCTCGCCGAGCTGTCGTTCAGCGACATGCGTGTTCCCGCAGGGAACCTCCTCGGTGCCGAGGGTGAGGGCTTCCGACACCTGACCCGCAACCTCGCGCAGGAACGCCTGTCCATAGCCGTGAACTCGCAAGCCGCGGCTGCCGTCGCGGTAGGGCGGACCGTCGACTACGTGAAGTCGCGAAAGGCATTCGGGACGACCGTCGGCTCCTTCCAGAACACGAAGTTCGAGCTGGCCGCCTGCGCGACCGAGGTCGAGGCCGGCCAGGCGCTTCTGGACGCGGCGCTGGTTGCGCACGAGGCCGGCGAGCTGCTGGGCGACGACGCGGCAAAGGTGAAGCTCTTCTGCACCGAGATGCAGGGCCGGGTGATCGACCGCTGCCTCCAGCTCCACGGCGGCTACGGCTACATCCTGGAGTACCCGATCGCCTCCGCTTACGCGGATGCGCGCGTCAGCCGGATCTATGCCGGGTCGAGCGAAATCATGAAGACGATCATCGCCAAGTCGCTGGGGCTCTAGTCGCCGTAGAGTCGCGCGGTTCCGTGACGGACAACGCGATCGACACCGAGGCGCAAGCCACACCGGCAACGCAGACGCCGTCCCACCCGAACGCCGGCCAGAGGCCCGCGACGGCGGTCGACGCGGCGGCGCCGGCGATGAAGTAGGTCACCATCAGTGCGGCGTTGAGGCGACTGCGTGTCTCGGGTCTCAGCCGGTAGATCTCACCGAAGCTCGTCACCATCAGGCACTGGTGTCCCGCGACAATGAGAGCGATCCCCACCACGAGCCACCCGAACGAGTGCCCACCGCGCCACAAGGGCAGCCAGGCCGCGGTGATGAGCAGCGCGCCCGTCCTCGTTGCGAGCCGGCTCGCGCGGCGGTCGGACAGCCATCCGACGACCGGTGAAGCGAGGAGGCCGACGACGCCGATGAGTCCCACGACACCGATCTTTCCGGTGGAGAAGTTGTAGGGCTTGCCGCTGAGCAGCAGGGCGATCGAGGCCCACAGCATGCTGAACGCGGCGAACGAGCTCGAGCAGTAGACGGCCCGCCGTCGCAGCACGGGCTCTCGCGCGAGCATCCCGGCGGTCGAGATCAGCAGCCGCCGGTAGCCGATCGGATGTCCCGGCGTCGACGCGGGCAGCGCGGCCCTGAGAACGATCGCGGTCACGCCCATGACTGCGCACGCCGCCACGTAGAC
>JAVEEE010000293.1 GCA_030840615.1 Frankiaceae bacterium
ACGCAGTAGTCAACTGGATCCGTGGATGGTGGGCGAGGGGGGAGTTGAACCCCCACGTCCTTACGGACACACGGACCTGAACCGTGCGCGTCTGCCATTCCGCCACTCGCCCGAGAGGGGACGTCAACGATAGCAGCGCGGCTGCGGGTCTCAGCCGGTGTGACCAGCGCGGATACGATCACTCGTCGGCGGGGAAGGGACGCTTCCGTGGGAGTCCTGCAGCGGTTCGAGCGACGGCTCGGCGGCCTGGTCGAAGGCGCCTTCGCCAAGGTGTTCAAGGGCGACGTCCAGCCGGTCGAGATCGCCGGTGCGCTTCAGCGTGAGACCGACGACCGCAAGAGCGTCGTCGGGCAGGACAAGGTCCTCGTCCCCAACGACTTCGTCGTCGAGCTCGGCCAGCACGACTACGACCGGCTCCAGCCGTGGGCGCAGCCCCTGGGCGAGGAGCTCGCCGCGATGGTGCGCGAGCACGCGACGGAGCAGCGCTACACCTTCGTCGGGCCCGTGACCGTCGCGCTGGAGCTGATGCCCGACGTGGACACCGGCACCTTCCGCGTGCGCAGTGGCGTGTCCGCCGGTGACCTCGTCGAAGGCGGCCGGCTGACAGTCGCCGGCTCCGGGTCGAGCGACGTCGCAGCCTCAGGCACTCCACGCAATGCGCTGCCCGGCCGTCCCCGGCTGGTGGTCACCACGGGCGGGAAGGCGCTCGCCGGGTCGCCGGAGTCGCGCGGCGAGGAGCAGGTCCTGCACCTGACCCACAGCGTGACGGTGCTCGGGCGCGCCGCCGACGCGGACCTCAAGCTGAACGACCCCGGCGTCTCCCGACGTCATGCCGAGATCCGGCAGGAGGGTGGCGACTTCGTCGTCGTCGACCTCGGCTCTACGAACGGTGTCAGGGTCAACGACGCGTCGGTCACGCGGCAGTCGCTCAAGACCGGCGACCGGGTCGAGATCGGATCGACCACCCTCGTCTTCCGCCGCGACGAGGACTGAGAGCCGACGCATGACGGCTGTTCTCTTCCTGCTTCGCGGTGTGATCCTCGTGATGTTGTGGGGGTTCGTCATCGCGGCCGTCGTCGCCGTCCGACACGATGTTTTCGGCACCCGCCGTCCGGCGTCACAACCGGCGGGACGGTCTGCACCGTCGCGACCGCAGCGCGCCGCCGAGCAGAAACAGCCGAAGCGCTCGGTGGCCCGGCGACTGGTCGTCGTGGAAGGTGACCTCGCCGGGCAGACGGTTGCCCTGAGCGACTCGCCCATCACGCTCGGACGAGCGGACGACTCGACGCTGGTCCTCACCGACGACTACGCATCGACCCGGCACGCGCGCCTCGTCCCCCGGGGCGACAGCTGGCTGATCGAGGATCTGGGCTCGACGAACGGGACCTACCTCGACCGCCAGCGCATCACGGCTCCTACGCCCGTCCCGGTCGGCGTACAGATCCGGATCGGCAAGACCGTGCTGGAGCTGCGCCGGTGACGCTCTCCTTGAAGTACGGCGCGCGCAGCGACGTCGGCCTGTTGCGTGATGGCAACGAGGACGCGATGTACGCCGGGCCGCGGCTGCTGGCCGTCGCCGACGGCATGGGTGGCCATGCCGCGGGCGAGGTAGCCAGCCGCGTCGTCATCGAGACAGTGGCGGCTCTCGACGGTGAGCCGCCGGCCGACGATCTCACCGGCGCGCTGCGCGCCGCGGTCGAGACGGCGAACAACTACCTGCGCGACATGGTCGCGGCGGACAGCGCGCTCGAAGGGATGGGCACGACCCTCACCGCGCTGCTCTGGGTTCGCCAGCAGCTCGGCCTGGTCCACATCGGTGACTCACGCGCCTACCTCCTGCGCGACGGGCAGCTGCAGCAGGTCACCCACGACCACACGCTGGTGCAGAGCCTCATCGACGAGGGGCGGATCAGCCCCGAGGAGGCCACCACCCACCCGCAGCGGTCCTGGATCACCAACGCGCTCGACGGACGTGCTGCGGTCGAGCCCGACCTCTCCGTGCGTGACGTGCGGGCTGCCGACCGCTACCTCATCTGCAGTGACGGGCTCTCCAGCTACGTGACCGAGCAGACGATCGCGGAGGCGCTGGCGACTCCCGACCCGCAGCAGGCGTGCGACCGGTTGGTCGAGCTCGCGCTACGTGCCGGCGGCCCGGACAACGTGACCTGCATCGTCGCCGACCTCGTCGAAGACGACGTTCCGGCCGGGCAGCCCATCGTCGGCGGTGCGGCGGCCGAGAACAGCTCCCCTACCAGTCAGGCTGCGGACAGCCCGGCCAGCCGCGCAGCTGCGGTTCAACGACGCACCGACACGACCCCCCTCGACGACAAGCCGACCGAGCCGGACGGCTCGGCCGACGAACCAGCGCACGAGCGCGGGCCCGGGAGCGGGTCGCGGCGGATAGTCGCGGTCCTCGTCGGCGTCGTGCTCCTCGTCGTGCTCGGGGCGCTCGGCACCTTCCTCTACATCCGAACGCAGTACTACGTCGGTGTGTCGGCCGGTCCTCCTCCCCAGGTGGCCGTCTACCGAGGCGTGAGCGGCAGCGTCCTCGGACTCGACCTCTTCCGGCTCTCGGAGCACACCGACCTGCCGGTCAGCGCCCTGCCCGACTTCGAACAGGCCAAGGTCTCCGACACCATCCCCGCGTCGAGCCAGTCCGACGCGGAGCGAATCGTCCAATCACTGCGCGAGCAGGCCTGCACCGCGGCGACACCGTCGCCCACTACGACGCCATCCCCGCGGCGTCCCAGCGCCCGACCGGCACCGACACCCACCCCGACTTACTGCGCGGACGCCCCGTGACGGCTGCCGCTGCCCCGTCGCACCGTCGCGGCACCGAGCTCGCCCTGGTGCTCTTCGGTGTCGCGATCACCGTGGTCGCCTACGCCAACGTCGGGCTCGCGCACGACCAAAGCGTCCCGACGAGCACCCTCGCCTACGGCCTGGGTCTCGCCGCGCTGTTCCTCGCAGCCCACTTCGTCGTACGCCGGTTCGCGCCCTACGCCGACCCGGTGCTGCTGCCTGCGGCGGCTGCGCTCAACGGCCTCGGGCTCGTGTTGATCCGGCGGCTCGACCTCGCCGCCGCCGACCGGGCGACCGGCAACCACACCACCGTTCCGCACCCGGCTGCGCCGTTGCAGCTCGAGTGGACCGTCATCGGCGTCGCGCTCTTCGTCGGCGTTCTCATCGTCATCCGGGACCACCGCCGGCTCGAGCAGTACACCTACACGGCCATGGTCGCGGCGCTGGTGCTCCTCGCCATCCCGGCGGTGCTGCCGGCCAGCCACAGCGCGGTCAACGGGGCACGCATCTGGATCAGGTTCGGCGGCTTCTCGTTCCAGCCGGGCGAGGTGGCAAAGCTCGCGCTCATCGTCTTCTTCGCCGGTTACCTCGTGCGCAAGCGCGAGCTGCTCGCCCTCGCGGGGCGACGCGTCGCCGGCATCGACCTGCCGCGGGCCCGCGACATGGGGCCGCTGCTCGTCGCCTGGGGCGTGTCCCTGCTGATCCTCGTCCGCGAGAGCGACCTCGGCTCGAGCCTGCTGTTCTTCGGCATCTTCCTGGTGATCCTCTACGTCGCAACCCAACGCGCCTCCTGGCTGATCATCGGGCTGGCGATGTTCGTCGTCGGCTCACTCGTCGCCGGGCACTACATCGACCACGTGCACGTCCGGTTCGAGGCGTGGCTGCACCCCTTCGACGAAAAGATCTACAACGCGCCCTTCGGCGGTAGCTACCAGTTGGCGCAGGGCTTGTTCGGCATGGCCACGGGTGGCATCTTCGGCACCGGTCTCGGCCAAGGCAGGCCCGACATCGTGCCGTTCGCCAACACCGACTTCATCATGTCTTCGGTCGGCGAGGAGCTCGGCCTCGCCGGTGTGATGGCGATCTTGACGCTCTATCTGCTCATCGTCGCCCGCGGGCTGCGCGCCGCCATCGGGACGCGCGACGCGTTCGGCAAGCTGCTCGCAGCGGGCCTCGCGTTCGGCCTGGCGCTGCAGGTCTTCGTCCAGGTAGGCGGCGTCACGCGACTCGTGCCGCTGACCGGGCTCACGTTGCCCTTCCTCTCTTATGGCGGCTCCAGCCTGGTCAGCAACTGGGTCGTCCTGGCGCTCCTGCTGCGGATCAGCGACGCCGTGCGACGGCCGACCGCTGCGACCGCACAGCCCCCGACCCCGGACGAGGCGGCCACCATGGTGGTGCGACGTTGATGGCGCGCGGAGCACGACGATGAACAGGTCGATTCGCCGGGTGGCCATCGCCGCGCTCGTCATGTTCGGTGCGCTGCTGGTCAACGCCAACGTCGTACAGGTCGGCCGGGCTGAGTCGCTCAAGGACAACCCGCACAACGGGCGAGTGCTACTCAGCGAGTACTCACACCAGCGCGGGCCGATCGTCGTCGACGGTCACGCGATCGCCCTGTCCAGCAAGACGCACGACGCGTTCAAATACCTGCGCACCTACCCGGGCGGCGCGGTCTACGCCCCGGTCACCGGCTACTACTCGCTGCTCTACGGTGCCACCGGCATCGAGCAGGCGGAGAACGACATCCTCTCCGGTGACTCCGACAAGCTGTTCGTACGCCGGCTGTCCGACTACTTCACCGGGCGTGAACCACAGGGCGGGCAGGTCGTGCTCACCCTCAACGCCCGGGCGCAGCAGACGGCGTACGACGCCCTCGCCGGAAAACGGGGCGCAGTCGTGGCGCTCGACCCGAGCAATGGCAGGGTCCTCGCGCTCGTCTCGCGGCCGTCCTACGACCCCACCCCGCTGACGACGCACAACAGCAGGACGATCCGCAGCGCCTACCGCGCGTTGCTGCACCAGGGGGACGATCCGCTGATCAACCGGGCGACGTCGCAGATCTACCCGCCCGGTTCGACGTTCAAGGTGATCACGGCCGCCGCGGCGCTCTCCAGCGGCAAGTACACCCCCTCGTCCCAGCTGCCCGCGCCCGACCAGCTGACGTTGCCGCAGACGACGCACAAGCTGCAGAACTTCGAAGGCGAGCAGTGCGCAGGTGGCGGGCAGATCAGCCTTGCCGACGCGTTGCGGGTGTCGTGCAACACCGCCTTCGGTGGCCTCGGCCTGCGCCTCGGCGCCGACGCCATCAAGAAGCAGGCCGAGGCGTTCGGGTTCGGCAAGGCCCTGTCGATCCCCATCCCAGTAGCCGCCAGCGTCTTCCCCGGCGACATCCCGCCGCCCCAGGTCGCCTTCTCGGCCATCGGGCAATACAGCGACGCGGTCACGCCGCTGCAGATGGCGATGGTCGCGGCCGGCGTCGCCAACCATGGCGTCGTCATGCAGCCCTATCTCGTGGCGAAGACGCTGGCGCCGGACCTGTCCACGCTTTCGCAGACCGTGCCGCACGAGCTCGGCCGCGCCGTCGACCCGGGTGTTGCGGCCGATCTCACCCGGATGATGCAGGGCGTGGTCGAAAGCGGCACGGGCACGGCCGCCCAGCTACCGGGCATCGCCGTCGCGGGCAAGACCGGCACGGCCGAAAATGTCCCGGGCCAGCCGACGCACGCATGGTTCATCTGCTTCGCACCGGCACAGAACCCGAAGGTCGCCGTCGCGGTGCTCGTCGAACACGGCGGCACCGGCGGCACCGCAGCCGCGCCGATCGCCCGGCAGGTCATGCAAGCGGTGCTCGGACCGTGAGTGACCGGTGAGCCTTGCTCCCGATCTGACGATCGGCGATCGCTACACGTTGGTGGAGCGCATCGCCGTCGGCGGCATGGGCGAGGTCTGGCGAGGCCGCGACGAGCTGCTCGGCCGCGACATCGCGGTCAAGGTCCTCAAGGAGGAGTACGCCGCGGACCCGTCGTTCCTGCAGCGGTTCCGAAACGAAGCGAGGCACACGGCGGCGCTGTCGCATCCGGGCATTGCCAACGTCTTCGACTACGGCGAGATCGGCGAGATGGCGTTTCTCGTGATGGAGCTCGTCGCCGGCGAACCGCTGTCGACTGTGCTCGCCCGGGAGGGCCCGCTGCCGGCGGAGCGCACCCTCGACATCGTCGGGCAGGTCGGGCTCGCACTCCAAGCGGCGCACGACGCCGGCGTCATCCACCGCGACGTCAAGCCGGGCAACCTGCTCATCCGCCCCGATGGCGTCGTCAAGGTGACCGACTTCGGCATCGCGCGCGCCACCGACACCGCTCCGGTCACGCAGACGGGGCTCCTCGTCGGCACCGCCGCCTACCTGTCGCCGGAGCAGGCCGCCGGTCGACCGGTGACTGCGTCGAGTGACGTCTACTCGCTGGGGGTCGTGGCTTACGAGTGCCTGACCGGTGAGCGGCCGTTCCGGAGCGACTCGGCGGTCGGCGTCGCCATGGCCCACGTCAACACGCCGCCACCACCGCTGACAAACGGCGTCCCACCACTGGTCGCCGAGTTCGTGCTGCGTGCGATGGAGAAGGACCCGGCCCGCCGGCAACCGTCAGCCGGTGACTTCGGGCGGACCGCCCTCGCGCTGGCCGCGCAGCTCGGTGAGCCCCAGACCGACAGACCCGGTTCCGGCACGTTGTTGATGCCGGTGCCGACGCAGGTCGCCGCGACCGGAACCAGCACCCCCGCACCGCCCGCCGTCGATGACGCCCAGCGACGGCGCGTGCGCAACATCTTCATCGCCGTCGGAACGGCGGTCGTGCTGCTCGGCTTCCTGCTGCTGCATTCATGCGCGGGCGGCGGAACGACCTTCGCGACCGTGCCGAAGGTCACCGGCCAGTCCTACTCACAGGCTGCGGCCGTGCTGCATCAGCGGGGCTTCGAGGTCGACCGCCGTTACGTCCACGATCTAGGCACGTCGCGCGGCACGGTCCTGCGACAGTCCGTGCGTCGCGGTGATCGCATCGCCACCGGGCGCACCGTGCTGCTCACCGTCTCCAGTGGACCAGCCGATGTCACGATCAGCGCGGATGACTACGTGGGCCGGCCGTTCGCCGACGTCAGCCGCGATCTCACCGGGAAGAACCTCCTGGTAGAGGAGATCCCGGGTCCACCAACGGCTCCGGCCGGTACCGTGACCGCAGTCGACCCGACCGGGCCGGTCAGGGAGGGAGCCACCGTGACGGTGACCGTCGCGGCAGAGCCCACCAAACCCCCGAAGCATGGCCACGAGAAGCACAAGGGTCATGGCCACTGAGTCGCGGTTGCTCGGTGGCCGTTACGAGCTCGGTGCCGTGCTCGGCTACGGCGGCATGGCCGAGGTCCACCACGGGCGAGACGTGCGCCTCGGTCGTGATGTCGCCATCAAGGTGCTGCGCGCCGACCTGGCTCGCGACCCGGCGTTCCAGGCACGATTTCGTCGCGAGGCGCAGTCCGCTGCCTCGTTGAACCATCCGTCCATCGTCGCGGTCTACGACACCGGTGAAGACGTGCGCGCCGGGGTCGTCTCCCCCTACATCGTCATGGAGCACGTCGAGGGTCGAACCCTTCGCCAGGTGCTGGAGACCGAAGGGCGCCTGCTTCCGCAGCGTGCGCTCGAGATCACCGCACAGATCTGCGCGGCGCTCGACCAGGCACACCGAGCCGGCATCGTGCACCGTGACGTCAAGCCGGCCAACGTGATGCTCACGCCCGCGGGCGAGGTCAAGGTCATGGACTTCGGCATTGCGCGGGCCGTGACCGGCAGTGCATCCACGATGACCCAGACTGCGGCAGTCATCGGAACGGCGCACTACCTGTCCCCGGAACAGGCGCGCGGTGAGCACGTCGACATGCGCAGCGACATCTACTCGACCGGTTGCGTGCTCTACGAGCTCGTCACCGGAGCGCCGCCGTTCTCCGGTGACAGTGCCGTCTCGGTGGCCTACCAGCACGTCCGCGAGGACCCGGTGCCGCCCTCACACATCGAGAGCGACCTGACGCCGGAGATGGACGCGGTCGTGCTCACGGCGATGGCGAAGAACCCGGCCAACCGCTACCAGACGGCCAGTGACCTTCGTGCGGACATCGAGCGCGCACTCGCCGGGCGTCCGGTCGAGGCCACACCGGTGCTGTCCGACGACACCGCCATGCTCATGCCACCCCCGCCGACGACCGTGCTGTTGCGGCAGCAACAGCCGCGCGCCGGCCGGGCCGCCGCCTACTCGTTGCTCGCCCTGGCAACCGCAGCGGTCTTCCTCATCGCCGTTCTCGCCGGCCGCAGTCTGTTCTCCGGCGGAAGCAGTGAAGTCAACACTCCCAACGTCGTCGGTCTGAGCCTCACCGACGCCGAGTCGCTCCTGGCCGGCAAGGGACTCCAGGTCGGCCACATCACCCAGACCTACAACCCGAAAGTGGCGAAGGGATCCGTGATCAGCCAGGATCCGACCGCCGACATCCTGCTGAAGAAGGGCGAGAGTGTTTCCCTCGTCGTGTCGCTCGGTGTCCACTTCGTCGAGGTGCCGCTGGACCTGGTGGGGCTGAGCCAGCAGGACGCAAGAACAGCACTGCGCGCGGCCGGGCTCAAGGTCGGTCGCGTCGTGCCCCGCAACTCCGACGCCCCGGCCGGGCAGGTGCTGTCCACCGACCCGCCCGGCGGCAGCAAGATCGCCGAAGGCAGCCCGGTGACACTGTTCGTGTCCAACGCGCAGGTCAAGGTGCCGGACGTCGTCGGTCGCGACC
>JAVEEE010000302.1 GCA_030840615.1 Frankiaceae bacterium
CATCCATGACGGCAGCCTCGCACCTCGAGCCGCTGCTAGGGTTGTCGGCGCGCGCCGCTAGCTCAATTGGCAGAGCAGCTGGCTCTTAACCAGCGGGTTCGGGGTTCGAGTCCCTGGCGGCGCACCCAGACGAGAATCCGTGACTGGATCTCCGATCCGCCACGTAGAAGCGTTGTGACGACCAACGACGAGTCGCAGGCCGGCGAGACCGGGGGGCCGGCCCGGATGGTGCAGCCTCGGCTGGTGCGTCGGCTGTCCGCGGAGACCCGCGGGAAGCTGTTTCGAGGCGCTTTGGAGAGTCGACTCGCGCCCGGAGAGGTCCTCAACCATCCACAACGGACACCGACGATCGTGGGGCTCGTGCTCGAGGGTTTGCTGCGGAACTACGTGGTCGGTCCGCGCGACCGCGAGCAGTCAGCCGGCTATCTCGGCGAAGGTGATCTGGTCGGTGCAAGTCATCTCCTCGGTGGCACGGCGGCGGTGGGGACGCAGGCCCTGACGGTTGTCAGGTTCGTCCGGCTCTCGACGGACGCTGTCCGTCAGCTGATGGCCACGGACCCGACTCTCGCACTTGCGATCGGGGCTGAGCTGGCGCGCGATCACCGCGCCGCCACTGAGGAACTTGCCGAGACTGCTTTCAGGAAGATCCGCGACCGGGTCGCTCATCACCTCCTGATGCGGGCCGAGATGCAGGGCGAGGTGCTGTCGATCACTCACCGCGATCTCGCGGTCTGCGTCGGGTCGGTTCGGGAGGTCGTGGGTCGGTCCCTCCACGATCTCGAAGCAGCCGACGCCGTACGACGCACGGAGGACGGTCAGCTTGTCGTCGACCGGTCGCGGTTGCGCGCGGTGGTCGGCGAGTTCACGACCGGCGGCCACTGAATGAAGGGAACGCAGACTTCTGGAGTGGACACGGAGTGTCCGCCGACGGTCGCCGTCTTGGGCTCCGCACAGAGATAGGACGTCGGGGCGCTGGACGGGCTGGTCGGCGCGGCGTCCGACGCCACGGTGAACCCGAGGGCGGCGGCGAGGCACAGGACAACGACAACGTAGAGGCATCTGGTCATGCCTGCCCTACGGTGGAATCACCGCATTCAGGCGCGCCGGATCACTCGTCCGTCGGACAACCCACGTAGCTCGGGTTCACGACGACGCCCTCCCGCAGACAGTCACCAAGAGACTTCGCCAAGGACTCGTCCGGCTTCTTGACGACCGTGCCCTCGTCCGACGCCGTCACCGGACCGGCACTGGCGTGGGATTTCGGGGACACTCGCACCCATCCGGTGGGCGCCGGGGTTGGTCTCGCTGACCGTGCAGGTGGTGAATGCACGAGACGTTGGCGAGGACCACCGACAGAAGCTGTAGACAATGTGGTGTCGTCGGCCCCGACTCCCGATGTCGCGATCGGTCGCGGGAGCACCGGCGCGACGAGCTCGCCGTGGTGCGGCGGGCGAAGAGCGATCGACGTGATGGCAGCGGCGCTCACGGCACCGGCCGCGGCAGCAGACCGCAGCCAGATCCGGCGAGAGCGGTATCCGAGGAGCGCAGCAAGAGTTGCGGCCAGGCGCCGTCGCATCGCCAACCGGGCTCGCTTCACCAACGCTTCTGCCGCCTGCGTGCTGACGCCCAACCGGGCCGCGGCCGCCGGCACGGACCCCTCATCGGCGAGAACGTGCAGCGCTTGTTGCTGGCGACCCGGCAACTCACCCACCTGCGTCACCAACCACGTGTCCTCGCAGCGGTCCGCCACCGCGGTCGCGGGATCAACCGCCTCGCCGAGCCGCAGGAGGCGCGCAACGCGCCGCCGTTCGATCGCGACCTCGCGGTGCTGATCGGCACAGATCCGGACCGTGACCGCGTTGAGCCACGCCCCCAGCCGAGCCCTGTCGATGGCGTCCCAGTGGTCGGCTGCGCGCAGCAGCGCCTCCTGAACGGCGTCCTCGGCCGCCTCGGGTGTCGGCGAACGGCGCCGCGCGAGCGACAGCAACGCGTCGCGGTGGCGAGCGAGCTCGACCCACCGAGCGTCCGCTCCAGGTTGTGGCATCCACGCCTCGTTTCCGATGGCCCCTCAAGGCGGATGCTAGACAACGACCGGGTGGACCTCTTCCTGCGGCGGCGAGCCGCCGCTAGTTGCGCTTGGCGCGACTGGCCCCGCCGGCGCGGCCGTTGACGTTGTTGTCCGCGTAGGCCCAGTCCGCGATCACCCGAGCGACACTGGCGTTGTGCCACCGCAGCCCCGCGGGTGTGCGGAACTCGCTCGCGTTGAGCGCAGCGGCAACGGTGGCGAGTGAAGCGCCGTCGCGGCGCAGCTGATGGATTCGGTGCAGGCCGTGCTCATTGGTGACCGCCACAGAGCCCCCGAGGACCGGTTGCAGACTCGGTGCCGCGGCGGCGGCCTCGAATCCGTGCGACCTGTTACGCAGCAAGGCACCCAGGTCGTCGAGCGAAAGTGCGGGGCTCCAGAGGAAGCCCTGACCTGCGTCACAGCCCAACCGATGCAACAGCGACAACTGCTCGCGGGTCTCCACGCCTTCGGCGATCGTGCGGACATCCACTGCTCGGCCCAAGTCGATGATGGAAGCCGAGATCGCCAGATCGTCCCCGCGGCTGGTGAGGTGTTGAATGAACGCGCGATCGACCTTGATCGTGGTCACCGGTAGATGTCGCAGGTAAGTCAGCGACGAGTAGCCGGTGCCGAAGTCGTCAAGAGCGACACCTACTCCCAACCCGCGCAACGTCTCGAGGGCGCGGCGTGCCCCCTGCGCATCCCTCATCATTCCGGTTTCGGTGACCTCGAGCTCCAGCGCACGCAAGGGGAGGCCCGCTCTCGCTGCCTCCTCACAGACTCGATCGGCCAGCGCGTCGTCGCCGAGGTTGCGGGCGGAGATGTTCACCGCGACATAGCCGTCATCGGGAAAGACGCCCCAGGCACGCAACTTGGCCGTGTCCTGGCATGCCTGGCTGAGGACGTGTCGATCGAGCGCCGTCACGAGCCCGCTCTCCTCGGCCAGCAGGACGAAGAACGCCGGCGGAACCCAACCGTGCAGCGGGTGGTTCCAGCGGGCCAACGCCTCGATGCCGATCAGACGACCGGTCGCGATCTCGATGACGGGCTGGTAGTGGACCGCGATCCTGCCTTGTGCGAGCGCATCGGCCAGCTCGCTGACATGCTCACGGCGCTGGCTAGTGCGTCGCTCCAGTGACGGGTCGAATGAGCGCCAGCGAGCCCTACCCCGCGCCTTTGCGTCATACATCGCCGCCTGCGCGGACCTCAGCAATTCGTCCGGCCTGTCCGGGCCGGGAGGGTTGATCGCGATGCCGATGCTCGCGGACAGCCGAAGCTGCTGCGCGTCCACGACGATCGCGGGCTCTAGTGCCAGGGCGATGCCATCAGCCATCAACCCCGCCTCGACCGCCGTAGCCTCACAGACGATGACGAACTCGTCGCCGCCGAATCTCGCAACCGTGTCCCCGGGCGCGACCACCGCCTGTAGCCGCCGGGCGACCTCCACGAGCACGCCGTCTCCAACGGCATATCCGTGCGTTGCATTGACCGCATTGAACTGGTCCAGGTCAAGGAACAGCACGGCAAGCGAGATGCTCCGACGCAACGCGCCGGCCAACGCATGAGCGATTCTGTCGTCGAGCAGCAGCCGGTTGGGCAGGCCGGTCATGGCGTCGTGCGTCACCTGCTGCGCGAGTTGCTTTTCCAACCGCTTGCGGTCACTGATGTCCCGACCTATGACGGACGCCGCGGTCACCGCACCGTCCTCGGCGAAAATGGGCGACACCGTCAGCGACACCTCAACAATCGAGCCGTCGCGGCGCCGCCGTACCGTTTCCAGGCCGCGCACCGTCTGGCCCGCACTCACCGCCGCCAGGATCGTCTCGATCTCGTCGCCGGTCTCATGCGGGTCCAGGATGTCGACGTGCCGCCCGACAACCTCGTCGTCGCGATACCCGTAAAGCTCCATCGCGCCGCGATTCCAGGTCAGGATGGTGCCGTCCAGGCCCTTGCTGAAGATCGCATCGGCCGACGAGCTCACGATCGCTGAAAGCGCCTGCACCGTCTCGCTGGCTCGCTGGCGCTCACCCGTGTCGGTTTTGATGGGTTCGCGCTCACTCATACGTACGCGCTGCCTCAGGTAACAGAAAAATGGAAGCGGCGAAGCAGCAGGTTATCTACCGATCCAGGCACGCCAGTAAACGAAGTGTCGCACGGATCTGCAAACCCACCCGAGCCCTCGTAGACAAATGCGGGCACTTGCGCCCGAATGCTCTGGACTTTTGTCACTCGCTCAGCGCAGGGGCTGGCCGGACACTCCGAACCGTTTCCGGTTCCACTCGCGGGCGACGCTGTCGGTCATGCTGCCCAGCGTGATCGCCTTGCCGTCCCGGCTCCACTGATGTCCGTCGCAGCGGTCGCAGTGCACCAGCGTGAGCGTCGAAGTCTTCAACGAGATCGTGATGTCGCGAGTCTCGCGGCCACAGCAAGCGTTTCCGGTCATGCCCCATTCATCGGGGCCGCGCGCAGATTGCTGTATGGGGTCAACCGGTAAATCTGAGGAAAATCAGTTGGGATGGTGCAAATCAACTAGCTCGGTCTGGTCCGTGTGAGTTTTCGTGAGGAACAGGACGACAGCCACGATGGTGCCGAGGAACAGCACGCTCGTCCACAGCGTGCCGAGACCCAACGCTCCATCGGACTTCGGTGAGGCGAGAAAATCACCGAGGTTCGCTCCGAGCGGGCGGGTGAGGATGTAAGCGAGCCAGAACGACAACACGGGGCCGGCACCGAGCCTCCACGCGACGAAGACGGCAGTGATGAGTGCGGCGGGCAAGAGCACGGATCTGCCCGGGCTCCATCCCGTCAGCTCGAGCGTCCAGTCACCCGCGGCCGTGCCCAACGCGAAGGTCACCAGCACGGCCAGCCAGTAGAAGGCTTCTCGGGGAGTAGTGACGATGGTGTGGATGGACAGCGTTCGCTCACGGAAGTACCAGACCCCGAAAACGACGGCCAGCAACACCGCGAACACAGTCGTGCTGATCCACAGTGGGACGCCTTGGCCGTCGGTCAGCTGGTCGGTCAGGAGTGTGCCGACGACACTGATCAGCACAACCGCCAGCCAGTACACGCCCGGGACATACCGGCGGAGCCGGAACTGCGCGACGAGCACAGCGACCAGTGCGGCCGAGAAGACCAGCGTGGTGTTCGTGAGACCGAAGCCCAGGGTTTCGTTGATGTAGTCGGCGAAACTCTCCCCGACTGTCGTGCACAGGATCTTGATGATCCAGAAGTAGACAGTGACCTCGGGCACCTTGTTCAGCATCCGGCGCGTGGTCGTGTCGCTGGTGCGCAGCATCGTTGCAGTCGAAGTCATACCGACAGCGTCGACCAGTTTGTGTCAAGGCAACGTCAAGGACGTGACCAAGTTTGGACGCAGGGCCGCGGGCTGCGAGCATCGATGTCATGCCGACTCTGGGGGTCCTGCTCGTCGAGGACGACGAGGCGATCAGCGCGCCGCTGGCGCGCGGCCTGCGACGCGAGGGCTACGACGTCAGCGTCGAGGCGGATGGTCTGCGCGGACTCGAGGCCGGGCTGGACGCGCAAGTGGCGTTGGTGATCCTCGACGTCGGGCTGCCGCACCTGAACGGCCTGGAGGTGTGCCGCCGGCTGCGCGCGGCGCGCCCCAAGCTGCAGATCCTGCTGCTCACCGCACTGTCGGAGGAGGTGCACGCCGTCGACGGGCTGGACGCCGGTGCCGACGACTACATCCCCAAGCCGTTTCGGCTGGCCGAGCTGCTCGCACGGGTCCGCGCAGCGGCTCGCCGCGCTGAGCCACGCGAGCTCAGCGCCAGCGGCGTGCGGG
>JAVEEE010000363.1 GCA_030840615.1 Frankiaceae bacterium
GCGTCCCGCGACCCGAGAACTTGACGCCCTTGCCGAGCGAGAGCCCGCCCTTGGCCGAGCCCTGCGGCGTGCCCAGCACCAGCCCGATCGTCACGCGCTTGCCGTTTCCGGTAACTCTGGCGCTCAGTGAGATCCGGTCGCCGACAGCAGCCACCAGCGGAGCGCGCGAGGTGGCGATGACACGCGGCACGGACGCGCCGTGAGCTACGGCAGGGAGGGCGGCGAACCAAAGAACCGCAGCAAGGATCAGTGGCGCGCTACTCCTCGCGCGAGCACGAGGGAGCACATGTCGAGCATCTCACAATCCGTGATCCGCAGCCGCAGGGGCAGGGCCTCAAGAAAGCGCGCCCGAGAGGATTCGAACCTCTGACCTTCGGTTCCGTTGCAGGCGCTAACGCGACGAGTTTTCGAGTTGGCTTCACTCGGGCTCGGGCTCGGGATCCCTAATCAGTGAGGCGAATGGACGCACTCGGAACCAGCCGATGACGTTGCGAAACCCCTGGTCGTCGCGCAATATGTGGAGTATGCGCCGGTCGCCGGGAGGGCTTGTCACGACAGCGCTCGTCGCGTGCCTGTGTCCGGCGGTCGCGGCAGCGACCCCGCGCCCCGATCTGACTATTCCGTCGGTCAACGCCGCGAGCACCCTCGTGGCGCCAGGCGCCAAGCTCGGCCTGAGGGACACCACACGGAACGCCGGATCGGTCGCCGCCGGCGCCTCGAAGGTCGGGTACGTGCTCTCCGCCGACCGCAAGAGCGGCCCCGGCGACATCGCGCTCGGTAGCCACTCAGTCAAGCGACTGCGCGCGCGCAGGTCGGCCAAGGGAACGATGACCCTCACCGTTCCCGCGATCACGCCGGCGGGGGACTACTTCGTGCTCGCCTGCGCCGACGTCGGCAAGCAAGTGCGCGAGAGCAACGAACGCAACAACTGCCGCGCCGCCGGCCCAGTCAGCGTCAAGGCCGCCGCGCCGGAAGTTACGCAGCCCGCTCCTGAGCAGACCGCGCCGAACCCGGATCCCGGCCCGGCGCCCGGCGGCGACACGACGCCACCACCTCAGGACACTCCGCCGGCTCCCACGGCGCCGGCCGCGCCGACGGGGCTCACTGCCACACCGGGCTCAACTGGCAATGTGGACCTTGCCTGGAACGTCTCGTCGACCGCCACGAGCTACCGCGTGTTGCGCGGGACGAGCAGCGGCGGGCCTTACACGCAGATCGCGACCCCGAGCGGCCCGAGCTACGGCGACACCGGACACCCGGACTCGCAGCGCTACTTCTACGTCGTACAGGCCGTCAACGACGTGGGCGCATCACCGAACAGCAATCAGGCGACCGCGCTCACCTGTGTCGACAGCGGCACCGACAACACGGCCTCCAGTCCAACCAACCTGGGCACGCTCACCCCGGGCTCCGCTCAGATCCGGAACGGAACGATCTGCCGGGGTGATCAGGACTGGTATCAGGTGACGGTCCCCGAGACGGACACCACCGCCACCGGCAAGCGGATGCAGCTGAACATGACCTTCACCACCGGCCCCCAGTCGCCCGACAAGCTCTTGATAGCGCTGTGGGAGGCACCTGCGTCGAACACGGTGAACGCCCCGCTCTACAACAACTACTTCATGAACGGAAGTGGCCCCGCCCCGATGTACTACGCCTGGGGGGAGATCGAGAACGGCGCCGACAACGGCGTGAGCGACACGAAGACGTTCCTGATCAGGATCTCGGGCGACAGCGACGTTGCAAGCGACAGCTATTCGCTGAACCTCAGCCGCTCGAACAGCTAGCGGCCTTCCAGCGAGTAGCGCGCCCGAGAGGATTCGAACCTCTGACCTTCGGTTCCGTCGGGCGTAGGCGATCGCCTCGAGCGCGGACCGGTCCCCCCGGTCAGCAGGCCGAGGAAGTGTGTCAAAGGACGTGGTGACGTTCCGCTCCATGGGCGACGCTTGGTCTGCGTCATCCACCGAAAAGGAAGTCGGCCATGTCGTCGCGCACCCACCAGGCCAACCGCACCGCCGTCGCCACGCTGCCGCGCGTGCTCGCCTCCTCGGCGGTCGCGCTCGCGCTGGCGATGCTGCTGCTCGCTGCGTCGCCCGCGGGCGCGACAGCGCAGCCGAGCCCGATGCTCTTCCCGGTGGCGGCGTACGACGGCAGCGGTCATGCGATCGACGTGCCGTTCTGGCAGCGTCCGGGCAACGCCGGCGTGTACTCGGCCACCACAGGACTCGTGGGCTTCCTCGCGCCAGCAGGTCCGCAGGACATCTTCGCGCACCTCGACCCGGACAGCGCGTTCGAGGGCGGCCCGGTCCCCGTGGCCCAATGCGTTGCGGGATTCGGTTGCGCGATTGGCGGCTGTAGCTCCTCGGGCATGACGCTTCCCTTCCGCACGCTCACCGATCCCTATGGCGGGTGCTACGGCATGCTCGCGGGTAACCTCTCCGTCCCGGGCACGTGGACGGTGGACGTCCCGATCACCGCGGAGGACGACCAAGCCAATCCGCTCGTATTCGACCACTGGTCGGCGCCCGGTGCAATCACGACGATGGGGGCCCCCGCGAACGTCCCGCGGTGCAGGACGGGCGACCTCGGCCTCGTCGACGGCCTCGACGTCCAGGGTTTTCCCGACGCGCAGGCTGCCTTCACGACGGCGGCCGAGTTCCGCGCCTGGACCGATCTCCCGAGCGTGGGCGGCCCGACGGGATACGAGGCGCACTACGCGCCCCTCAGCCCGGACACGACCGCGCCGCTGATCGCGATCGCGCGGCCCTACGACTGCCGCTACGTCGCCAAGGACGAGGTCGTCGATCCCGCGTTCCGCTGCGACGACATGGGAGGAAGCGGCGTGCAGAGCTGCGCCGTCACGGGCGACGTGACCGAAGACGGCAAGCTCGACACGTCCACGACGGGAGAGCACTCGATCACCGTGACCGCGACCGACAACGACGGCAACACGCGCACGCGAACTGCTCGGTTCTTCGTCGATGGGGGCCCGCCGGACGTGACGATCACGGCGAGCCCGGCCGCCCCGGCCGGCGACAACGGCTGGTACGGCGCAGCCCAGCTCGGGGCTGGCCAGACGCTTCCGCTGACCGTCACCGCGACCGACACCCAGGCCGGCATGTGGCGCGCCTGGTGCAGCGTCGACGGCGCACCGGAAGACAAGTGGATCAATTCCACGGACAACCTCGACCCGCAGAGCTTCCCGCTTGTGACGCCCGTGGTGGCGCCGATCACCGCGTACTCGATCGGCCAGGGCATCCACACGCTCTCCTGCCATGCCGAGGATCGTCTCGGGCAGGACTCGGGCGCGGTGAGCCGCACGTTCAAGGTCGACACGGTCGCGCCGCCGGCGGTGCGTTTTCTCAGTCAGTTCTTCGATGCCGTGACGTACTGCTACCCCCTCAACTCGGAACAAGTCGCGGTGTTCCCGGCGTACGTGCCGCGGCAGGTGAAGTGGGTCGCCGATCCGGACGACGCCAGCGGCCTCGTGCTGCCCTCGGCAGCCACCGGCTTCCTCGACGCCGACACGACGCCGACCACCCAGCCGCGCACGCTCACAGCGCCGACTGCCGTCGACGCCGCCGGCAACTCGACCCCGGGAAATGTCTGCACGTACGAGGTCGGCCCCGCGAGCTCGTTCGTGCCGGCGAGCCGCTCTTACGACGTGCGAAGCGGTGACCGGCTGACCGTTCCGGCACCGGGAATCCTGACCAACAGCACCGGTGCGACGCCCTCGACGCCGCTGACGATCCTGACGCTCCAGGACTGGTCGGCGGGCATCTCCGGCGCGACGTTCAGCGGCCCCTCGGCCAGCGGCGCGTTCGACGCCACGATGCCTGCGCGGTCGCCATCGTCGTCGTCGATCTCCGCGAACTACTCGTGGCAGGGGCAGGAGGTCGCCTCGGGCCTGCGCACCGCACCCGCGACGGTGACCGTCCACCTGCTACAGGACACGGCGCAGCTCGTGAACGGAGGCACGAACGGATGCCAAGTCACCGCGTACCCGGTGGGCCGCCAGCTCGTTGGCCGGCAGCCGACGCAGGTCTGGGGCCGGTCGACCTACCGCTGCACCGAGGGCGCCGGCACGTACACGTTGACCATCACGCTCTTGCGCGGATCCAAGAAGATCTCGAGCGTGGCGATCCCTGTCGGCGCAAGCGCCACGACGAGCTCTGTTCGGCTCGGCGCCCCCACGGCCTGTGCGACCGGTGACCGGACGAAGTACGCGACGCTCGTCTCGCTCACGGGCAAGGGCATCCGTCGCGCCGCGCAGGGCCAAGCCGTGGTGGCGTGCGCCGGGCCATGATCCGGCCGGTCCGCATGAGGACTGAACTCGCGCGGTGGATGCGACCGCGATGCGACCTTCAGCGACGCCTGCCGACGATCGACGCCGGCAGCAGGTCGAGCGCGTCCACGTGGCGCGCGCGCGTCGATGTACTGCATGAGAAGGTCGGCGACGCGTTCGTAGTCGGCCGGCTTCAGCTCTTCTCGGT
>JAVEEE010000417.1 GCA_030840615.1 Frankiaceae bacterium
GCGTGGGGAGGCCAACCTCGTCGAGGTGACGTTGCCCGACGATGCCCCGCTCGCCGGTCATCGCGTAGGGACGATCACCTGGCCCCGTGACGTCGCACTCGTCGCGATCCTGCGAGACACCCGCGTCATCACGCCCAGCCCGGACGACCCGCTCGAGGCCGGTGACGAGCTGATGTTCCTGTCCGCGCCGGACATGGAGCACGAGCTCCATGACCTCATCGCACGCGGCGGCTGACCCATCCGGCGGATGAGTCACTGATCGATGGGCGTCATCTCGTAGCGGGGGTTGTAGATCAGTCGGCGACCTTCTGAGGTCGTGATCCGTCCCATCGCTTTCACCTGGCGGCCGGGACCGAGACCGGCAATCGTCCGGCGGCCCAGCCACACGAGCGTCACCGTGCCCGACCCGTCGTAGAGCTCGGCCTCCAGCGCCGGGACGCCGGCCCGGGGTCGGATCGTCATCGCCCGGATCGTGCCGAGCACGGTCACGGGCACGCGGTCCCCGCAGCGCGCCACCGTCGTCGCGCCGGCCTTGACGGCCGTGTTCTGCAGAGCCTCCGCGTCGAGCTCCTGCGTCTCCGCCGTCAGGCTGCGGACCGCTTTCTTGAACCTGTTCATCGGGTTTCGGTGATCTCGGGGCCACGCTCGAGCATCTCCAGCCCGGGCCGGGCCGGCTCGGTGGCCTCCGGCCCGACGGCGAGTGCCTCCTTGGGCAGCCGCAGCGGCAGCATGTCGCGCGGGGCCATCGCATCGGCGCCGCGGACCACGACCGTGCCGCGGAAGGCCTCGAGAAGCCGGCGCGCTTGTTGGGGATCGGTGGCAGCAGGTCCGGTCAGCAGCCCGCGCAGGAACCAACGCGGCCCGTCGACGCCGAGAAAGCGCGTCGGCTGCAGCATCGGGCCCTGCCCGGGCGGCGCGTTCTCAGCGGGCGCCGCCGGCACCCGTGCCCGTAGCTCCACGCCGAACGGGCCTTCCGCATCCTCGGCGTGCCCACCGGTCTCTCGCAGCGAGGCAGCGATCTCACCGCGGACCTCACCCCAGATGCCGGCCGACCGGGGTGCCGCGAACGCGTGCACCTGAAGCGCGCTGTTGCCGTCGACGAGAGTTGCCGCGACGACGGTCTGGTCCTGGACGTCGACCCTCATCTCGAGACCCTCGTCGACCGGCACCAGCAGCGCCCCGAGATCGACTCGCTGCAACCCGTCATCCGGTGCGTCGTCCGCATCCCACGGACCCTGCGTCGTGACCGAGACAGCGGATTCCTCCGATGAGTCTTCGAACTCGTCCTCCGACGCCTCGACGACGTCATCGTCGTCGGGCTGCTCGTCGGCGGAGCCTCGTCGTCGAAACACCTGTCAGATCCTTCCGAGCGCTGGCGGGTCGGCGTCCGGCGCCGTGCCCTGTTCGATCCCACGGTAACCACCTGTGGAACCGAAGCCACCTTCCGCGCGGACCGACTCGGGCAGCTCGTCGACCTCGGCGAACTCGACGCGCTCGATCCGCTGGACGACGAGCTGGGCGATGCGGTCGCCCCGGGACAGGTGGATCGGGTCATGCCGGTCGAGGTTGACGACGATGACCTTGATCTCGCCCCGGTAGCCGGCGTCGATCGTGCCGGGTGCGTTGACCAGGCCGAGGCCCGCTCGGGCGGCGAGCCCGGAGCGGGGATGAACGAATGCGGCGAACCCCGCCGGCAGCGCGATGGCCATGCCCGTCGGCACCACCGCGCGTTCTCCCGGCGCGAGCTCGACGTCCACCGCGGTCACGAGATCGGCGCCCGCGTCGCCCGCGTGCGCGTACGACGGCGGGGGCAGCGCGGGGTCGAGGCGGCGAAGCAACACCTGCGGCGGCAAGACCGCCGGTTCACTCGGCTCCACGGCCGGGCACCCTATAGGCATGACACGCAGCGTTGTGGTGACCGGAGCAAACAGCGGCATCGGCCTGGCGACGGCCCTCGAGCTGGCCGGCGCCGGCTATGCCGTCATCGGCACCGCCCGATCCGCCGAGAAGGCCCAGGTGCTGCTCGACGCAGCCGTCGAACGCGGTGTCGAGGTGCGGACGGTCCTGCTCGACGTGGCCGACGCAGAGTCCACTGCCAAGGGATTCGCGGAGATCGCCGCGATGACCGAGATCTGGGCGGTGGTCAACAACGCCGGGTTCGCCCAGGCGGGGTCCATCGAAGACGTCGACGACGAGGCGGTGCGCTACCAGCTCGAGGTCAACCTGGTGGCACCTGCCCGGATCGCGCGGCTCGTGCTGCCGGACATGCGGGCGCGCGGCCAAGGACGCATCGTCAATATTTCCTCCGTCGCCGGTCGCATCTCGTTGCCACTCATGGGCTGGTACTGCGCCTCGAAGCACGGCGTCGAGGCGATGACCGACGCGCTGCGCATGGAAGTAGCGCCCTACGGCGTCACCGTGTCCCTCGTGGAACCCGGCTCCTTCGGCACCGGCATCTGGGAGGGCGCGGCCTACCCGGAGGAAACCGCGACCGACGCTTATGCCACGGCGTACGACCGCGCACGGCGTACGACGACTGCAGGGGCGGGGGTGTTGCCGGACCCTGTCTGGGTCGCGCGAACAGTCCGTCTCGCCCTGTCGTCCCCCGTCCCGCTTGCCCGTTACCTCGTCGGTGTGGACGCCGTCGGCGGCGTCCTGGCCGAACGCCTGATGCCGACGGCGATCACCGATGTCGTCAAGGGTCTGACCACGGGTTTGCGCCGGCTGCCGTTCAGC
>JAVEEE010000418.1 GCA_030840615.1 Frankiaceae bacterium
CTGCCGCACGGCGACATCTGTGGATGCACTTCACTCGCATGTCGTCGTATGCGGAGCACGAGATCCCCATCATCGTCCGCGGTGAGGGTCCGTACGTCTGGGACTCGAGGGGCCGCCGATTCCTCGACGGCCTGTCCGGGCTCTTCGTCGTACAAGCGGGACACGGTCGCGCCGAGCTCGCCGATGCCGCCGGCAAGCAAGCCGCAGAGCTCGCCTACTTCCCGCTGTGGTCCTACGCGCATCCGACCGCGATCGAGCTGGCCGAGCGGCTCGCGTCCTATGCCCCCGGTGACATCAACCGGGTGTTCTTCACCACCGGCGGCAGCGAGGCCGTCGAGTCCGCATGGAAGCTGGCCCGGCAGTACTTCCGTCTGATCGGCGAACCCAGCCGCTACAAGGTGATCAGCCGCGACATCGCCTACCACGGCACGACAATGGGTGCGCTGTCCGTCACCGGACTTGCCGCCATCAAGGCGCCGTTCGAGCCGCTGGTGCCGGGCAGTGTCCGGGTCGAGAACACGAACTTCTACCGGGCGCCTGAACACCTCCGCGACGACCACGCCGCGTTCGGGCAGTGGGCGGCCGACGACATCGAGCGACGCATCCTCATGGAAGGCCCGGAGACCGTCGCGGCGGTCTTCGTCGAACCGGTGCAGAACTCGGGAGGTTGTTTCCCACCACCTCCCGGCTACTTCCAACGCGTGCGCGAGATCTGCGACACCCACGGCGTGCTGCTCGTGTCCGACGAGGTGATCTGCGCGTTCGGACGGCTCGGCGAGTGGTTCGGTGCGCAGCGCTACGGCTACCAGCCCGACATGATCACGGTGGCCAAAGGGATGACAAGCGGATACTCGCCGATCGGCGCGTTGCTGACCTCGGACCGGCTGATCGAGCCGTTTCTCACCGGAACGAGCTCGTTCCTCCACGGCATCACGTTTGCCGGCCACCCCGTCTCGTCGGCGGTCGCTCTTGCCAACCTCGACATCTTCGAGCGCGACGACCTGCTCGGCCATGTCCGGGCCCACCAGGACCGCTTCCGCGCGATGCTCGACTCGCTCAACGACCTGCCGATCGTCGGTGAGGTCCGAGGTGACGGCTACTTCTACGGCATCGAGCTCGTCAAGGACAAGGCGACCCGGGAGACCTTCGACGACGCCGAGAGCGAACGCCTGCTGCGCGGCTTCCTGTCACCCGCCTTGTTCGACGCCGGTCTGATCTGCCGCGCCGATGACCGCGGCGACCCGGTGGTGCAGCTGGCGCCCCCACTGGTCTGCGGCGACGAGCAGTTCGCCGAGATCGAGCAGGCACTCCGATCGGTGCTGAGCGACGCGTGGTCGCACCTCTAGGGAGCACCGCACGAACCCAGCTCCGCCGCGGCGCCGAGCTCGCAGCGGACGACGTTGCCGAGCTCTACGCCCTTCTGGATGAAGGACTGCTCGCACATGTCGGCATCGCGGACGCCCGCCAGCCCTTCGTGCTCCCCTGCGCCTACGCCCGCGACGGGGAACGGCTGCTGCTGCACGGCTCGTCGGGCAGCAGGCTCTTTCGCGCACTCGCCGCCGGGATGCCCGCCTGCGTCACCGTCACGCTGCTCGACGGGCTTGTCTACGCGCGGTCGGTGTTCCACTCGTCGATGAACTACCGGTCGGCGATGCTCTTCGGCCGGGCCAGTGGCGTTCCCGACGAGGACAAGGAGTCCGCGCTCCGGACGATCGCCGATCACCTCATGCCAGGTCGATGGCCGGAGGCCCGACCGCCCAGTCGCAAAGAGCTGGCAGCCACGCTGGTAGTCGCGCTGTCCCTCGACGAGGCGTCCGTGAAGATCAGCCGCGGCCTGCCGGACGAAGCGCCCGAAGACGCGGGGTGGCCGGCGTGGGCCGGCGTCGTTCCGCTGCGCCTCGTTGCCGGGTCACCGCAGTCTGCTGATCCCGGTCCTCCACCACCGTGTGTGCTCGCTGCCCGGCCGACATGACGCTGCCTTCGTTCTGGCTGGAGACCTGCGGCGACGACCTCACACCACGCCAGCCACTGCCCGGCGACACCGACTGCGACGTGGCGATCGTCGGCGCCGGCTACACCGGGCTCTGGACCGCCCATCACCTGCTCCGCCAGGACCCCTCGATGCGCGTGGTCGTCATCGAGCGTGAGATCGCCGGCTGGGGTGCGTCCGGACGCAACGGCGGCTGGTGCTCGGCGCTGTTCGCCGCGCCCTGGTCGCGGGTGGCCACAGAACACGGCCATGACGCTGCCCTCCGGCTCCGCCGCGCGCTGGAGCAAACGGTGGACGAGGTAGGGCGCTGGTGTCTGGCCAACGGAGTGGACGCCCATTACGCCAAAGGCGGGACCGTCACGTTCGCCCGCGGGGCCGCGCAAGTCCAGCGGGCGAAGGCACACGTCGCCGCTGACAAGGCAGCCGGCGGGGATGACACGGCGTGGCTCGACCCGGCTGCGGCCGCAAACCGGATCCGTGTCTCGGGCGTGGACGGCGCGGCCTTCACCCCGCACTGCGCGGCCGTCCAGCCGGCTCGTCTCGTCCGGGGGCTGGCCCGCGTCGTGGAAGCGCAAGGCGCCCGGCTCTTCGAACGCACCACCGCACTCGCGCTCGACCGCGGCCGGGTCACGACGGCGCGCGGAACGGTACGTGCCGACGCCGTCCTGCGGGCCACTGAGGGCTACACCCGGTCACTGTCGCGGCTGCACCGTGACGTCGTACCGCTCTGGTCGCTCATCGTGGCGACCGAACCCTTGCCGGCGACGGCATGGGACGAGCTCGGGTGGCGAGACCGCGAGACCGTGACGGATGAGCGCCACCTGCTCGTCTACGCGCAGCGCACCGCCGATGACCGGATCGTGCTCGGCGGCCGGGGTGCGCCGTACCGATTCGCGTCCCGGACGACCGGGGACCGCGGCCACCACCGCACCTTCGCGCGGCTCGAACACGAGCTGCGCGAACTGTTCCCCGCCGCGGCGGACGCCCTGGTGACACATCGTTGGGGCGGCGTGCTCGGCGTGCCACGAGACTGGATGCCGTCAGTGGGCTTCGACCGCGAACTCGGCACGGGGTGGGCGGGGGGCTACGTCGGCGACGGGGTGGGCTGTGCGGCGCTCGCAGGGCGGACCCTTGCCGACCTCGTGCTCGGACGCGACACCGACGAGACCGCCCTGCCGTGGGTCGACCACCGCTCGCGGACGTGGGAGCCGGAGCCCTTGCGATGGCTCGGGGTGCGCGGGATGACGGCACTCATGGGTGCGGCCGACCGGCTGGAGGCGCGCACCGGCCGTCCTTCACCCGTGGGCACGCTGCTCGAGCGGCTGACCGGGTAGGTCGCTGAAGCTCAGGCGCCGTAGATCCAGACGGACAGGCCGTTGTAGAGCTTCGAACCGAGCCGGTCGCGGGCCGGCACGGTGATCCGCACGCACCCGTGGCTCGCGGGATAGCTCGGCACCTCGCCCTCGCCGTGGATCGCGAAACCATCGTTGTTGAAGTACGCGGGGCGATAGAGCGTGCCGAGCTTGGACGTCACCCAGCCCTCGCGCATGTAGACGACGGAGAAGTGGCCGGTCGGGGTGATGGCCTGTTGGCTCGTGCCGTCGGAGCCGGTGTAGTAGTAACCGCCGCCGGTCGACGAGTCGAGGATTCGCCAGATGTGGCCGTTGACGGCGTAGTAGAGCACCTGGTGCGTGAGGTCGACCTCGACGCCGGCACTGCCGGCCGACTCCGGATGGCGCAGGTGCGGGATCTTCGGTGACGCCAGCCGACGCCACACCTTCGGTCCGACCACACCGTCGCGCTGGATCTCCTGGATCTTCTCGAAGGCGACGACGGCGTGCTGCGTGTCGAAGCCGTAGCTGCCGTTGACCGCACCGACGTCGTAATGCAGCGCACGCAGACGTCGTTGCAGCGTACGGACGTCATGCCCTGACATCCCTGGGCGCAGCGTGCGCTTCACGGCCTTGATACGGGTGACAGCGCTCGTGCTACTCCAGTAGGACGCGCTGCCGGGGCGCCGGACCCGGTAGTAGTAGCGACCGGTGGTCGCCAGCGTCAGTGGCAGGTCGAACCGGCCGTGGCGGCCGATGGGTGCACTCTCGACGCGCTGCCACGATCCGTTGAGACGTTGGTCGAGGAACACCCTGCCGTGCTGCGCCGGCCTGGGGTGGACCCGACCGCGCAGGTGCAGCGGAGTGAGGATCGGTGCGATCCGCGGGATGTTCGTGTCGAGCTGCGGCCGCACGTTGATGCGGACTGCGCGGGTCGTCGAGCCCAGGTAAGTCGGGACCTGACGGAACACGACGCGGAAGTCCGACGACGCCTGTGGGGTCACCCGCCACTGCACCGCGCCGTCCGACCCGGTCGTGTGCGTAGCCTGCACGGCCCGCCAGGGTCCGGCACCCGCTGACCGGTGCTGGAGTCGCGCCGGCTGGCCCTGCACGGGTATGCCGGCGGCTCGCAGAACGGCGCGGACCACAGCTGCACCCGGGAACGTGACCGCGACGCGCGAGCGGCCGATGGTCGCGCTCGTCGGCTGCTGCACAGTGAAGGACGGCCCGTCGAGCGTGCCGTCCGTCGTCGTGACCCGCACGAGTCCCGACGTGGCCGACGGCGGCACCGCGGCCCGGATGTGCCCGTCATCGACGAGCGTCGGAGCGCCGGCATCCACCCCGCCGAACGTGACATCGGATGCGCTTGCCAGTCCGGTGCCGGTGATGTCGACGACCCTGCCGACCGGTCCGAACGTCGGGGAAAGCCCGCTCACACTGCCGCCGGCCGCCACTGACGGGACGGCGGAAAGGCCGATGACCATGGCGCTGCCACCCACAAGTGCGGCAGCCCGCAGAGCCAGCCGGAACATCAGACGTCCTCCCCCGGACCGCCGGGTGCGGCGCCGCGGTCCCACTCTAGTGCCGGAATTGCCGGATCACGGGGAAGCCGCGAGCTGGCCGCAGGCACCGTCGATGTCACGTCCACGCGTGTCGCGCACGGTGGTGGCAACGCCGGCGGCACGCAGGATGCGCACGAACTGACGCTCGTCCTCCGGCCGGGATGCCGTCCAGGCCGACCCGGGCGTCGGGTTGAGCGGGATGAGGTTGACGTGCACGAGCTTGCGGCGCAGCAGAGCGGCAAGTGCGTGTGCGCGCTCGGCCTGGTCGTTGACGTCACGGATCATCGCGTACTCGATGGAGATACGCCGGCCCGTCGCAGCGGCGTAGCGCCACGCCGCGTCGAGAACCTGCTGCACCTTCCATCGCGTGTTGACCGGGACCAGCGTGTCGCGCAGCTCGTCGTCCGGCGCGTGCAGCGAGACGGCCAACGTGACCTGCAGCTGCTCCGCGATGAGCTTGTCGATCGCCGGGACGAGACCGACTGTCGACACCGTCACATGTCGTTGCGCCAGGCCGAGTCCGGCCGGCGCGGGCTGGGTCAAGCGCCGGACGGCGCCGACCACCGCCGCGTAGTTGGCCAGCGGTTCCCCCATGCCCATGAAGACCACGTTTCCCACCCGGCCGGGAGCCGGACCCGGCGCCGGGCCGTCCGGAAGCTCACCGCGCGCTGCCGTCCGCGCACCGGCAACGACCTGCTCGACGATCTCCGCCGTCGACAAGTTGCGGGTGAGCCCCGCTTGCCCGGTTGCACAGAACGGGCAGGCCATGCCGCAACCAGCCTGGGAGGACACGCACATCGTGATGCGTTCCGGGTAGCGCATCAGCACGCTCTCGACGAGGGCACCGTCGAAGAGACGCCAGAGGGTCTTGCGCGTCGTGCCCGCGTCGCATTCCTGGGTGCGCACCGGCGTCATCAGAGTCGGTAACAACGCGTCAACAAGTCGTGCGCGCGACGCGTCCGGCAGGTCCGTCATGTCCTGCGGGTCCGCGACGAGCCGTCCGAAGTAGTGCCGGGAGATCTGGTCGGCGCGGTAGGCCTGCTCCCCCAGCGCGGTGACTGCCGCGCGACGACCCGCGGGATCGAGGTCGGCGAGGTGCCGCGGTGGCTTCCCACGGCGCGGCGCTTCGAAGACCAGGGGAAGCGATGTCATCTCGTCCAATTGTCACACGTTTCGCGAGCGTGCGACGACAACCGCGGCAGCGACAGCCAGCAACGGCGCGAGCAACAAGGCGGCGCGCAGGCCGATCACCGACGACACCCCGCCGATGAGCGGTGGCGTGGCCGCCCACGCGACATAGGCGATTCCCGCAGTGGTGGCGACACCCGCGCCGCGAGGCACACCTTCCACTCGACCGGCCGCCGCGAATCCGACCGGCACGACGAGACCGACACCGGCACCGGCCAGCGCGAGTCCGGCGAACGCCGACCACGCGGCTGAGCTCGACGCCAACGCGAGGAACCCTGTCGCGCTGATGGCCAGCGTGACAATCATCAGACGCCGGGTCTGGAACCGGTCGAGGATGGGATCGCCGAAAATCCGAACCAGGAAGTGCGGCAGCGCAAACGCGGCGAAGGCCGCAGCCGATGTCGTCGACGACGCGCCGAGGACCCGGTGCAGGAACACCCCGCCCCAGTCGGCGGCGGCGACCTCGACGACGAAGGCAGCCACCGCGACGGTGGCGAGGGTCAGGACGGTGCGGTCCGTCGACCAGGTCCGCCGCGTCGTGGGCGCCTCCGCCGACGGCATCTCCGAGAGCAGCCGGGGCACCATCAGACCCGCTGTCCCGACAACGGTCCCGACGAGCACGAGGTGACGTAGTGGGCTGACGCCCTCGTGCTGAAGAAGGACGCCCAGGCCGGCGCCGAAGAACCCGCCGAGGCTCCACAGCGCGTGCAGCCGCGCGAAGACGGACCTGCCCAGCACGACCTCGACCCGCACCCCATGTGTGTTCATCGCGACGTCGAGCCCGCCAGTCGCGGCGCCCAGCACCACGAGCGCGGAGGCCAGGGCGTAGGTGTTGCGCG
>JAVEEE010000458.1 GCA_030840615.1 Frankiaceae bacterium
CAAGAGCGTCGCGGTCAAGGCTCCCGGCTTCGGCGACCGCCGCAAGGCGATGCTGCAGGACATGGCCATCCTCACCGGTGGTCAGGTCATCAGCGAAGAGGTCGGCCTCAAGCTCGAGAACACCACGCTCGACCTGCTCGGCAAGGCCCGCAAGGTCGTCGTGACCAAGGACGAGACGACCATCGTCGAGGGCGCCGGCGACAGCGACCAGATCGCCGGTCGGGTCAACCAGATCAAGGCCGAGATCGAGAAGTCGGACAGCGACTACGACCGCGAGAAGCTGCAGGAGCGCCTGGCCAAGCTGGCCGGCGGTGTTGCAGTCCTCAAGGTGGGTGCCGCGACCGAGGTCGAGCTCAAGGAGAAGAAGCACCGCATCGAGGACGCCGTCTCCAACGCGAAGGCTGCGGTTGAAGAGGGCATCGTCGCCGGCGGTGGCGTGGCGCTCCTGCACGCGAGCAAGACCGCGTTCGAGAAGATCGACCTCGAAGGTGACGAGCTGACCGGTGCCAAGATCGTGCAGATCGCGCTCGAGGCCCCGATCAAGCAGATCGCGTTCAACGCCGGCCTCGAGGGCGGCGTCGTGGTCGAGAAGGTGCGCTCGCTCGCGGTCGGTCACGGCCTCGACGCGGCGACCGGTGAGTACGTCGACATGCTGAAGGAAGGCATCATCGACCCGGCCAAGGTGACGCGCTCCGCGTTGCAGAACGCCGCGTCGATCGCCGCACTGTTCCTGACCACCGAGGCGGTCATCGCCGACAAGCCGGAGAAGAACCCGGCCGGCGGCGGCATGCCGGGTGGCGGCGGCATGGGCGACATGGACTTCTGAGTCCAGCCAGCACGTAGAAGGGCCCCGAGGCATTGCCTCGGGGCCCTTCCCGTTGTCTTGCGGGAGCGCGCGGTCTCAGCCGGGCCGGCGGAACTCGGCCATCTGCTGTCCGCGCGGGTGGCCCCAGTCGCCGATGTCGGTGAACTCCCACCCGGCCAGGCTGCCGGCCCACTCCAGCTCGTAGGGGCGGTAGTGGAAGGGATCCCGCTCGACGTGAGTCTGTACGGCGACCTGCTGCACGGGCTCGTCGTAGGGCAGGTCGGCCGGCGCCCGGAAGAAGGTCGCCAGGAACCGGCCACCCGGCGGCATCGCCTTGGCGAGCTGCCACAGACAGAGCCGGATGTGGTTCAGCGGCAGGTGGGTGAACACCGACACCGCAAGCGCGTAGTCGAAGGGAATGCCGAAGTCGGACTCGAACATCGAGGTGGCGCGCAGGTTCTCCGCCGGCAGCCGGCCCTGCAGCCCGGCCGCGGGCACCTCGTGCTCCAGCCCCGCGCGCAGCAGGCTCTCGTTGACGTCGATGCCGTAGTAGTGGCCGGGTTCCAGGTAGCGAACGAAGTGGATCCCGCCGCGCAGCGCACCGCAGCCGACGTCGAGCATCCGATGCTGCGGCTGCAGACCGACTTCCACGAGGTAGTCGAACTGGTGCTTGCCGATCTGGTCCCACATGGCGCCGACCCGCTTGCGGTGCACTCCGCGGGCGATCTGTTGGTCGCTCAGCGAGAAGTCGTAGGTGTTGATGCCCGCCACAGCTGCTGACATCGGCTGAGCGTCGCTGCTCTTGGGGGCGTCGGATTTCTCATCGCGGCCGGTGGTCGCCCGTCGAAGCCAGGTGCGCACGCGAGAACGGTCCCTTCGTGTGGTTCGGGTGTCGATTCGGGTGTCGATCCGGCCCTCAGTGTCGACCCGGGAGTCTAGTCAGCGTGCGGCATGGTGGACGTGGAGCCGGCGGGGCCTGGCAAAAAATCTTGCGAAGGCGCCGCGAGGAACGGCGATCGCCCTCGTTGGACTCGCTGACGGGCATTTCGGTGCCCGGTGCGAGGGCCCGTGGCCGGCTGGGCGGCCACGGGCTCTCCCATGCCCACGGCCGCGATCATGGGGTCGGACTGCTGGTCGCCGACGGCGTCGCCGTGGAGGTGCTCGTCGGTTCGGCGGACGGGCTGACCGAGGGCGTGGCCGAAGGCGTCGGCGAGCTCGTCGAGTCGCTCGGTGCCGATCCGCCACTGTCCTGGCTCGGCGCGGGGTTGTCCGTCGTACCCGCCGGCGCGGGGGCGGGGGAACTCGGGCTGCGCGCCAGGTCGCCGGCGCTGGTACCGGGCGCCACCGGCGACAGCGGGTGCATGGCGGCCTGGTGAGGCGAGCGGATCAGCGGCCGGCCCTGCCCGACGGCGCGAAGCGAGGCGACGCTCTGGGCGAGAGTGCCTTTCTCCCCGGGGCGGTAGGGCGTGACCCGCCCGTCCGGCCACCAGGCCAGCGCGAGCAGCGCGATGACTGCGGCCCAACCCAGCGCCACCAGCGGCCGCCGGCCGGCGTGACCGGCCGACCAACGCCACGACCCGGTGAGGGCACGTTGGCCGACCCGCACGAAGGTGAAAGCCATGCCGAGGATCGGCACGGCGAGGAATGCCAGCTGCAGTCCGTCGACGGCCTTCATCGCCGCCGAGGCCCGTGACATCTGGTAGACGAGCTTGGCACCCTCGTCCCACGCCGTCGCCAGGATCCGCGGGGCGTTGACGAGGATCATCCCGAGGTTGAACAGCAGGATCGGTACGACGACGGCGACCCAGATCGTGACCATCGAGCGCACCCAGCGTTTGAGCTCGGTGACCTCTTTCTCCTTGGGTCGGCCCGGCATCGTGGAGCGCAGGATGGGGCCGATCCGTTTGAAGAGGTCCGGTACGCCGGCGATGTCCGACAGCACGTAGTAGCCGTCGAGCCGCAGGAACGGCAGCATCTGGTGCACGATCTCGATCTGCAGCAGAAACGCGACGAGCAGCAGCGGTTCGAACCGGGTGCCCCACCAGACGCCCGCGAGACCCAGCACGAAGATCGCGTTGAAGTAGATGCCGCCGAGATCCGTGCGCAACCGGCCTGCCCGCGGCAACCGGTGGGCGTCCGTGACGTCGGTGTAGAACGCCGGCCAGGCGAGATAGACACCGAATCCCATGCGGCCCGGCTGGCCACCGGAGTAGACACACGCAGTGGCGTGACCGACCTCGTGGAAACCGGCCGACAGCACGACCAGTCCGGCGACCAGGAGAAAGACGGTCGGCCCTTGGATCGTCTGCCGCAGCCCCTGCGCGAGGCCGTGCGAGAAGAACAGCCACAGGTCGAAGCCGATCAGGCCGGCAACCACCGCGGCGATGACCGGCGGAAGAAAGAGCGGCCGGAACGGCATCGTGAGCCGTCGTACGGCCTGTTCACCCACCAGCGACGTGCGCCATCGCAGGGCGAGCAGCGGGTCGAGCTCCGGCGTCTCCGGGCTGGACCCGTCCGCCGCCGTGACCACGCCGATCGGCCGAAGCTTCGTGAGCAGCGTCTCGACGTTGTCGGCTGTGACGGTCTTGCCGTAGCGCTCGGAGACCTGCGCAGCGATCTGGCCGTTGTCGCGTCGCCCGTCACAGGCGTCGGCGACGAGAAAGAGAAGGTGACTGAGCTGGACGACGCCGCCGTTCGCCTTGCGGGCGAGGTAGTGCGGCTCTTTGTATCCGGACCCTTCGTACTCACCGAGGAGGCTGACGCCGTCAGCGAGTGACGGGGAGGTGCCCTCGTGCCGCTGCGCAGCATGCGGGTGCGAATGCGGATGGGTGTGTTTGCTACGCCGACGGCGGGAGCGCCACGGGTCGGTGCGTTCTCCGGGTGGGGCGTCGGGGTGGTTCGGCGCCATCGTCACCGGTTGCGAATACCCCGGTGCCCGTCGAAATCACGCAAAGGCGAGCAATCGAGCCGGAGAGATCGTCGGCGTTTGCCTCTCGTTCCGGGAAGGCGCGAATGAGGCGAAGGCCGGGGATCCATCCCCGGCCTTCGCCTGCAACTCGGGAGCTAGTTGGTCTGGATGATGTCGGCGTTCTGCGTCGCGTCGGCGACTGCCGTGGAGTTGTCCGACAACGCGTTGAGTGCAACCGCGGCGTTCACGGGTGCGGCGACGTTGGCGTTGATGAGACTCATCTGCTCGCGGTCGGGCAGTTCCTCACCCTCCTGCTGCTCGAGCTCTTCGTTGGTGAGGCCACTGGTCTCGGTAGTGGGGTCCGGGGTCATCGAGTATCTCCTCGTCGTACCGGCGACGTTCACCGTCACCTCGGCGTTGACGTTCGTCGAACGTCGGACGGTCATGTCGCTCAGTTGCCCTGGATGATGGTCGCGTCCTGTTCGGCATTCGCGTAGGCGACGGAGTTGTCGCTCAGCACGTTTGCGGCGACCGCTGCGTTGACCGGTGCGGCGATGTTGGCGTTGATGAGGCTCATCTGTTCGCGGTCGGGCAGATCTTCGCCGGTCTGCTGCTCGAGCTCTTCGTCGGTCAGGCCAGCGGCCTGGGTCTCGTCGGTCATTGCCATGTCCTCTCGGTCAGAGTTCTCGGTTGCCGGTCAGTTGCCGTTGGTGGCGTCAGTTCCCTTGGACGTAGGTGCCGTCCTGCGCTGCCTCCGCCACAGCGGTGGCGTTGTCGCTCAGCACGTTTGCGGCGACGGCCGCGTTGATCGGGATCGCAATGTTGGCGTTCACCAGGCTCATCTGCTCACGGTCAGGGAGCTCTTCGCCTTCCTGCTGAGCAAGTTCTTCGTCACTCAACCCGTCCACGGGTTGCTGATGCGTCATTGCTGCCTCCTCGATGCTGCCGCGTGGCGCTTCAGCAAGCAGATACCCGCCGGGTCGAGCGCGTGAAACGGACAAACGATTACGAATCCCCTCTCCCGGCAACACCATGGTCATGACTTCAGGGATGGCTCGCCTGCTACGCCGCCCGTTGCTCGCGGTGCCTGCGGCACTGGTCGCGGTCGGCCTGGCGGGCGTCGGTGCGCATGCGGCGCTCGACGGCTCGACTGCCGCGTCGGACAACGGGCAGTCGACCGACACGCACGCGATCGTCGTCAACCACGGCGACGGTCGCTATCGCTACGCCGTCAGTCTGAAGATCGTGAAGATCGACGGCGAAGTCGTGGACCCGCAGAACGCAGCCGTCGCCGTAGCAGCGAACTGCACGGACTGCACGACTGTCGCGATCTCGTTGCAAGGAGTGCTCGTCTACGGCGACCCCACGGTGTTCGCACCGGAGAACATCGCGTTGGCCTACAACGAAAACTGCAGCAACTGCCAGACGCTGGCGGAGGCCTACCAGCAAATCGTTCCGGTTGACGGAAAGGTCCGCATCACCGGCGAAGGCCGCCGGGAGATCGCCGCTGTCCGACAAGACCTCAACACGATTCGAACCGCTGACCTCACGCTGGCCGAGATCGACGCACGCGTCGACGCCGACGCGGCTCGGCTGCTGTCCGTGTTGCGCAACGATGTCGTCCCGATCGGCAGGCCGGCAGCCACAACGGACGCCACTCCGGCGCCCGCGGCGAGCACGGCATCGACCGGCACGACACCGAGTGACGCAGCGCCGACATCGTCGTCACCGGCGCCGTCGTCTCCGGCCCCGTCGACCGGCACGGATCCGACACCCACGCAGAGCACATCGCCCACGCCCGACCCCAGCACGACGACTGCAGGGTGACACCTGGCTAACCTCGGGTTTGTGACTGAGCTGGACGTGCGGCTGGCCGCCCTCGACGCTGCGCTGCGCGATG
>JAVEEE010000471.1 GCA_030840615.1 Frankiaceae bacterium
GTGGGGATCAGCACGGCCAGGTCCGTAGCGGAGACCTCGAGCCGCAGTGGCCAGTCAGCGGCATCAAGCGGTTGTCTCCAGTCGCCCACGACCTCGTCGACATCGAGCACCGCGGGATCGGACGGAAGCTGCTGCGCTGCCTGGTGGACCAGCGACTTGAGCTCGGGGTCCGAGAGGACGAGCCGGGGACGCACCTGGGAGAGAAGACCCGCGAGCTCGGTCGGCTTACCCGCCGGGTTGGTCGGCACCGCGACGGCACCGGTGCTGCACACAGCGAGCCAGGCCAGCAGGTAGGAGGGCGTGGTGCGCGCCGTCAGCACTATCCGGTCACCGCGGGCGACACCGGCGTCCAGCAGCCGGGTCGCCGCACGCGCGACGAGGGCGGCGGCGGCGGCGAAGGTCAGCTGGTCGTCGTCGGTGCGCAGCCAGTCGCCGTCCGGGTCGCGTTCGGCGGCCGCGGCGAGCATGCCGGGGATGGTGTCGGGCACGACGGCTGACCGGTTGGCTAGACCCCGACCGGCACTGCGACCAGGAGTCGTGCGCGATCCGCCCATGCCGGCGCAGCAAGACTGTCGAACGTCGCCGCGGCGGCGGCCGCAAGGGCCTCGGGTCCGTCGAGCCCGGACGCCGCGAGCCACTCGGCATGCTCGAGCCGGGTCCTCGCGAGCCAGTGGCGGAAGTCGAGCGCCGTGAGGCGCTCCTCGGCGTCACGGAAATGCCGCTCGGCGTCGTCGTCGGCACCGTCGATCACCGCCACCCGCGCCGCGAACCGTGAGGTCATGGCTCGGAGGAAGGGCGGCACGAACCCGAGCGGTAGATCGGCGATTCGCGCGAGCAGGTCGCGCGCCGCGGTGCCGTCGCCGAGCTGCACCGCGGCCTCCATCGCCTCGACCCACGCGATTCGCAGCGACTCGTGGCGCACCGCGATCTGCTTGTGCATCCAGTCGACGACCCCCGTGCCGTGCCGGAGCGCGTCAGCGTGTCGCCCCTCCACGTTGGCGAGGAGCGCATCCATGGCGGCGATGGAGCAGACATCATCGACAGAGTTGCTGCTGCGCAACGGTTCCAGTCGCTCGACCGCGGCCCGAGTCGCATCGACGTCGCCGCGCCAGGCAGCCAACATCACGAGCCGGGCGTGCAGGTACTCCGCCTGCGGCCGTTCGTCACCCGCCGACTCGAACAGCTCCGCGATGAGGCGCTCGGCCCGGTCCCAGTCACCGAGATAGAGCTGCGCATACAGCAGGTTGCTCGCGGCGACCGTTTCCGTGTAACGGTCACCTCGCCGCTGGGCCGCGGCGACCCCAGCCTCACCGAGCTCGATCGCCTGCGGCAGGTCGGACGTCATGGCAAGGTCCGAGCAGGTGATGAGCGCGTTGAGCTCCTGCTCGAACAGGCCGTTCCGGCGCGAGATCTCGATGGCGGCCTCGCAGAAGATGAGCGCTTCCTCGAACCGGTCCGAGAAGATGAGCGCGTTGGCGCTGGTCGTCAAGGCCTGGCACAGCGGTTGGGATAGGCCGAGGGCCTGCGCGACGATCAAAGCCCGGGTCGTGTAGGGCTCGGCCTCGGCAACGCGGCCGCCCTGGGTGAGGAAGTTCGCCAGCCATGCGGCCGAGTTGGCCAGCTCGGGCGTGTAGTCACCATCCTCGAGCACTGGCATGACTTCCTGAAGCGTCTCGATCGCCTCGACCTGCCGCCCCAGCCGCGCGTGACCCCGAGCCTCGCCGATGGCAAGCCGCGCCCAGTCCCGGTGCCGGCCCGCCGAAGCGAGATCAGCCCGCAACGCGGCGTAGAGGTCGTAGGTCTCCTGGTGCCGCCCGCACTGCAGTGCCATGTCGGCGGCTTGTTCGCGCAGGAGCAGCTTTTCGTCGAGGTCGACCGCCAGCTCCGCTGCTGAAAGGTAGATCCGCAACGCGGTCTCGGGCGCGCCGAGCCCCGTGGCGCGGCGTCCCGCTCGCCGGTAGGTGTTCAGCGCCTCGCGCCGGATCTCGTCGGCATCGGGGTCGCTCTCCGCGGCGAGTAGCGCGTCCCGGTAGTGCGCAGCGACGACCTCGGCGATGTCCTCGCCGTCGTTGTCGAACGTGGCGCGCAGGTGCGCGGCGACGGCGAGGTGGCGGGCCTTGCGCTCTCGCTTGGAGAGCATGTCGTAGGCGACCGTGCGCAGCAGGCTCTGCGCGAAGAAGTACTGCCCGCGGTCCGGCGACAGCCGGTCGCGTCGGACACTCAGGAACTCCTTGCGGAGCAGGTCGGCCAGCAGACCTTGCAGCACCTCGTCGTCAAGCTGCGAGACGGCAGCGACCGCGGTCATCGGGAAGCTGCCACCGAGGACGGACAGGTCCTTGAGCAGCGCGCGAGTCTCGGGCGGGAGGCCGTCGATGCGCGCCGCGATGAGCGAGGCGAGCGATGTCGGCACATCGAGGTCGCCGACGTCGCCGACGACGCGATAGACACCGTCAAGCGGTATGACGACATCGCGGTCGATGAGGCTGCGCACGGTCTCGACGGCATAGAGGGGGATGCCTTCGGAGCGCTCGATGATGCGGTCGCGCAACGCCGGTGGCAGGTCGGCGACGAGGTCGTCGAGCACCAGCGCCATGTGCGTCGGACCGAGCGGCTCGAGGTAGAGCGACGTGGCGTTGCGCCGTCCGGCCGGCCAGCCCGCCCTGGCGTCGAGCAGCTCGGGGCGGCTGAAGGCGAGGACGAAGATGGGTGAGTCGGCCGCCCAGTCGAGCAGGTAGTCGATGAAGTCGAGCAGGCCGGCATCGGCCCACTGCAGGTCCTCGAAAGCGAGGACGACGGGAAGCTGCTCGGACAGCCGCTCGAACAGCAGTCGCCAGCCGGCGAACAGCTCTTCGCGACCGAGGGTCGAGTCGCCGATGCCGAGCAGGGCGCCGAGACGTGGCGCGAGGAACTCGCGTTCAGCGGGATCGGCGATCATTTCGCCGAGACCTTCGGCCAACCGGGTCGCGGCGACCTCGGTGGTGTCCTCCTCGGAGACGTTGAACCGCTGGCGCATCATCTGCGCAAGTGCCCAGTAGGCGACGCCGTCGCCGTAAGAAAGGCAGCGGCCGGTGTGGTAGTTCACCACTCCGGCAAGACCGTCGACGTACTTGTCGAACTCCCACAGCAGCCGCGACTTGCCGACACCCGCGACGCCGACGACCGCGACGAGGCGAGCCGACTGCCTGTCGATGCAGGCGTGGAAGAGCTCCTTGACCAGCCGGAGATCGGCGTCGCGGCCGACAACGCGGGCCTCGAGCCCGTCGACGCGCTGGGCACCACCGACGGCGGCAATCACGCGTTCGGCGCGCCACAGGTGCAGCGGCTCCGACTTGCCCTTCACCTGGTGCTCGCCCGCGTCGGCGTAGGCGATCGCAGCGGAGGTGGAGCGGCGCGTGTTCTCGTCGACGAAGATGCTGCCGGGCGTTGCCACGGACTGCACCCGGGAAGCAGTGTTGACACGGTCGCCAGCGACCATGCCCTCGCCCGGAGCTGTCCATGCGGCCACCGAGCCGGTCACGATGCCGCCCCGTGCCTGCAGATCGACGCCGATCTCAGTGCCGAGAGCGTTGATTCCCTCGATGATGTCGAGGGCGGCGCGCACGGCCCGCTCCGCGTCGTCCTCGCGCGCGGCCGGCACGCCCCACACGGCCATCACAGCGTCGCCTATGAACTTCTCCACTACGCCACCGAAGCGGCCGACGATCGTGCGTGCGGTGTCGAAGTAGCGGCTGAGCAGCTCGCGCATGTCCTCCGAGTCGCGGGTTTCCGAGAGCGAGGTGAACCCGACAAGGTCGACAAAGAGCACGGACACGGGACGGTTCTCCGACGACGCCGCACCGGTTTGCGTCGGAATCTGCGGCCCGGTGGCGCGACCCTCGGACGACGGCATCGGCGCAGCGCACTGGCCGCAGAACCGCTGCTCCGGAGTCGCGGCAGCACCACATGCCGGGCACTGCAACGCGAGGGGCGCGGCGCAGTTGCCGCAGAACCTGTTGCCCGCCGGATTTTCCGCGTCGCAGGAAAGGCACTTCACCCCGCCACCACCCCTCACATCCACCGTAGCGAGTGCCCGCACCCTGCCGGGTCGGTTTACCTCTTTGTCCTGCTTTGCCGGACAGGGGCACTGGAGGGCGGAAAATTTCATCGGTCTGCGCGAATGCAGGTTGGCACCGAGATAGTGGTCGGATGACCGATGACTCACTCGCCTATGTCGGCCTGACCCGGCTGCACGCCGCTTACGCGGACGCTGTCACCCGACGAGCGTGGGACGAGCTCGAGCCGCTCTTCGTGCCGGCCGCGCCGATCCACGTCGACACGGTCACCCGACCGGTCATCGAACTGGTCGGCGCGACCGAGCTCGGCCGGTTCATCGACGAGTCCATCGCGCGCTTCGAGTTCTTCGAGTTCGTGGTCCTCAACCTGGTTGCCCGGATCGCTCCGGACCGAACCGCTCGCGGCAGGCTCTACATGGTGGAGCTCCGCCAGACCCGGGAGTCGGCAGCGTGGAGCAACGCTTACGGCGTGTATCAGGACGACTACGTGCTGCACGACGACCAATGGCGCTTTGCCGAGCGTCACTACCAGAGCCTGGCGCGCAAGATCGGGACGGATCCCGCCGAAGTGTTCCCGTTTGCGGTGGCGCGCACATTGTGAGGAGCCCGGGCTGGCTGGTGCGCTAATCGCCGTGGCGGCGTAGCGTGCCAGTCGTATCGCGAGGGGCGCCAACGCCCCAACGGGAGGAGCAAGAAGATGGGGCTTTCCATCGGCGACATCGCGCCGGACTTCACCGCTGACACCACCGAAGGCGAGATCAAGTTCCACGACTGGATGGGCGACTCGTGGGCGGTGCTGTTCTCGCACCCCAAGGACTTCACGCCGATCTGCACGACCGAGCTCGGCCGGATGGCGAAGCTCAAGCCAGAGTTCGACCGCCGTGGAGTGAAGATCATCGGCCTGTCGGTCGACGCGGTGGACAACCACAAGGCCTGGGCGCAGGACATCGAAGACACCCAGGGCGCCCGACCGAACTATCCGATGATCGGCGACACCGATCTCGCGATCTCGAAGGCCTACGGGATGCTGCCGGCAGACACCGAGGGCAGCTGCGAGGGCCGTACGCCGGCAGACAACCAGACCGTGCGCAACGTGTTCATCGTCGGCCCGGACAAGAAGGTCAAGCTGGTCCTCGTCTATCCGATGACGACCGGCCGCAACTTCGACGAGGTGCTGCGTGTCATCGACTCGCTGCAGCTCACCGCGAAGCACCGGGTCGCGACTCCGGTCGACTGGAAGTCCGGCGAGGACGTCGTCATCGCCGGGTCGGTCTCCAACGACGAGGCGAAGCAGATCTTCGGAGAGTGGAAGGAACCGAAGCCCTACATCCGCATCGTTCCGCAGCCCACCGGCTGAACCTGAACGCGCGGCAGGTCCGCGTGGGAGGCTGAACACGTGTTGCGGTGGCGGGGATTCGAGT
>JAVEEE010000053.1 GCA_030840615.1 Frankiaceae bacterium
TTCGCCCCGCTGTGCGTCTTCATCTTGGGCATCGCTGGCTCGTCTCTATGTGTCGGTCTGGTTCGTCTGTTGGGGTCGTCGGTTTCGACGGGTCATTCGGTGGCGGCGGCCTCGGCGGTCCCGCGCGTCTGCTGCTGGTGATGCTGCTGCTGAAGCTTGCGGTGCGGCGCCATGACCATGATCATGTTGCGGCCGTCCTGCTTGGGCTCGAACTCCACATAGCCGAGCTCCTGGACGTCCTCCGCCAGCCGCTTGAGCAACCGATAGCCCAGCTCGGGCCGGGACTGCTCGCGTCCGCGGAACATGATGGTGATCTTGACCTTGTCCCCCGCCTTGAGGAACCGGACGACGTGACCCTTCTTGGTCTCGTAGTCGTGCGGGTCGATCTTCGGCCGGAGCTTCATCTCTTTGATGACCGTGTGCACCTGGTTGCGGCGTGCCTCACGAGCCTTCTGCGCGGTCTCGTACTTGTACTTGCCGTAGTCCATGAGCTTGCAGACCGGTGGCCGGGCGGTTGCTGCGACCTCGACGAGATCGAGATCTGCTTCCTGGGCCAGGCGCAGTGCATCGCCGATGGCGACGATGCCGACCTGCTCGCCGTTGGGACCGACAAGCCGCACTTCGGGGACGCGGATCCGGTCGTTGATGCGGGGTTCGACGCTGATGGGGCCTCCTCAGGCTTCGCTGACGCAAACTGGGCCCCGACGCGAAGAGCCCCGTGCGACCTGCGCACGGGGCCTCGAGACGACGACGCCGGACCGGGTCTCGGTGGCGAGACCGAGACGATCCGTACGAAGACCCGTCAGCCGGGGGCTGAGCGGGTGGGAGTCGAGGCTCCGCTTGCACGGCAGTCGTGCAGACCTGCCGGTCGCACGCTCAAGGCTAGCAGGAACTGCCCGCCGTCGTCGGGTCGTCGTCGGGTCCGTTCACGGCGCGAGGCCGACTCGAGCGGCGGGGTTGGCGAGCAGCGCCTGGGCAGCTCGTCCCAGCGTCTGAAGGTCCTCGCCCGTGACCGTGTGCGAGACCGGGCCGGCGACGTCCAGCACCAGGCCGTCGTAGCCCTCGTCGACAGCCGATGCGACCACGCGCGCGCCGATCATCGGGACCGGACGTGCATTGTCCCGCCAGGCCCGCAGCGCGTCGTACGACGAGAAGACGGGCAGCGCCCGGCGACCTTCCGGGTCGACCAGGGCCGGGACGGTCATGGCGGCCTCGCCGTCGGTCCCTACGGCGATGACCGGCACCAGCAGGCGGGCACGAAGCAGCGCGACCGACACCTCGCGGCTACTTCCACGGGCAAGGGCCGGGCGCAGCACCGGATCGACGGTGCCGTCGTCGTCTGCCGCTGCAGGGGTGGTGCCCGGGATCACGGCTGAACGCTAGTGCGACGGGCGCCGACCACGCCGACCGCAACCAAGGTCAGCGCCGCGCCGATGACAGTCGTGACTTTCAGCTCGATGCCCGGCGCGGGCCAGACGAGGTCGAGAATCACGCCGCCGAGCAGCTGGCCGGCGACCGTAGCCAGCGACAGCCGGAGCACTCCGAGGGGCTGGACCGACGCGGCAGCGAGTGCGATGTAGATGGCGCCGAGCAGTCCTCCCAGGTAGAGCCACCACTCGCCGGGCAGCGAGCGGCCGGCGAGATCGCCGCGGGCACCGGCGATCACGACGAGCGCCAGCGTCCCGCCGAGGAAGGAAGCGAGAGCTGCGACGGAGGCGCTGGCGGAGACCCGGCGGAGCTGACCGTTGGCCGCCTGCTGCAGCGCCGACGCCGCACCGGAGGCGAAGAGAACGAGTAACAGAGCGGGGCGTACCGCCGACCCGTCGTCCCCGACCGCACCCAGCGCGACCGCCCCGACTGCGAGGACCGCCCCGCCGAGTCGCAACCCGTCCACAGCGCGCCGCCCACCGGGGCCCAGGCCTGCACCGTCGACCACCAGCGCACCGACTGCGGTGCCGGCGACGATGCAGACCGACACCAGAGCGACACCGACCTGCGGGACTCCCTCCGCAGTGGAGGCGACGAGGGCGGCTCCGGCAAGGCCACCGAGCCACCACCACCAGCGGACCGTTGTGGCGCGCAGCCGTCGAACACCGTCGCGATGCCCGATGGCGACGACGACCAGCAGCAGCGTCGTGCCGACGCCGAACGAGAGCAGTGCGGCGTCAACGGCGGAGTGCAGCCTGGCGCCGAGCTCTCCGTTGATCCGTGCCTGCAACCCGAGCAGACCGCCGGCTGCCACCACGGCCAGGACGAGCAGGTGGGTGAGCCGATCGCCCACTACTCCACGATCTTGCTGATCGGCAGCTCGAGAATGTCGCGTGCGCCGGCCGACTTCAGCGCCGGGATCAAGGTGTTGACACCGCGACGAGGTACGACGGTCTCGACCGCGTGCATGTCGCGGTCGGCCAGCTGCGTCACCGTCGGCGACGCCATCGCCGGCAACAACGCGAGCACGCCGTTGAGGTCAGCCCCGCCGACGTTGAGCTTGAGCAGCACCTGACCGCGGGCGCGGATGGCTCCCTGAAGCAGCAATGCGATGTCCTCCATCGCCGCCCGCTTCTCCGGAGTGGCGAACGATTTCCGGTTGGCCACGAGCTCGGTCCGCGAGGTCAACAACGTCTCGAGAATCCGCAGGCCGTGCGCACGCAACGAGGAGCCGGTCTCGGTGACGTCCACGATGGCGTCGACGATGTCCGGCACCTTCGCCTCGGTCGCGCCGTAGGACGGCACGATGACGGCGTCGACGCCCGCGTCGGTGAAGAACCGTCGGGTCAGCTCCGGGTACTCCGTCGACACGCGTACGCCGTGCGGCAGTTCAGCAGCGGACTTGGCGGGGTGCTCGTTGGGAACCGCCAGGATCACCCGAACCGGGTCGGCGGTCGCCTTGGAGTATTGGAGCTCGCACACCGAGTCGATGTCGCTGGCGGTCTCTTCCACCCAGTCGCGACCCGTGATCCCGAGGTCGAACAGTCCTTGCTCGACATAGCGCGGGATCTCCTGCGGTCTCAGGAACATGACGCGTTCGATGCGCGGGTCGTCGATGGACGCCCGGTAGTCACGGTCGGAGCCGCGACGCACCGCGAGGTCGGCGGCGTCGAACAGCTCGAGCGTGGCCTTCTCGAGAGAGCCTTTCGGCAGGACGAGCGAGAGCAAGGGAGGCCTTCCGGTCGTGCGGCAGGGAGGAATCGGCGGGCGGATTCGGGTGAAGGCGGTCGCGCGTCAGCGCGCGCCCGCCTCCTCATGACCCTCGCCGCGTCGCAGCTTGCGCAACAACAGCGCCGTGTCGACCGCAGCCATCACGGCCTCCCATCCCTTGTCTTCACTCGAATCCGGCAGTCCGCACCGGTCGAGTGCCTGCTCCTCGGTGTCGCAGGTGAGCACGCCGAACCCTACCGGGACTCCGGTGTCCAGGGCGACGCGGGTGAGGCCGTCCGTCGCGGCGCGACAGACGTAGTCGAAGTGCGGGGTGCCACCGCGAATGACGACAGCGAGAGCGACAACCGCGTCGTATCGCTGCTGGGCAAGGGCCTTCGCTGTCACGGCAAGCTCGAACGCGCCGGGCACGCGTACGACTGCACTGTCCTCGACACCTGCAGCCTCGAGGGCGCGGTGGGCGCCCGCCAACAATCCTTCTGTCACCTGCCGATGCCAGCGGGTGGCGACGATTGCGACGCGAAGGCCGTGACCGTCGCGCGTCACGTCGTCGCTCGGTGCGCCTCTGCCGCTCATGCCCTCACCTCACCCCGTCGTATGCGGTGTCGTCGACGACCGGAAGTGCGAACGGCGACAGCGCACGCGCCATCCGCAGTGCACTGCGAACCGCAGCCGGCTCCAGCCGAGCCGCCCGCTCCCCGACCTGGGTGGGTAGCGCATCGGCGCTGGCCTCGGTCACCTCGTCGTCCAGCGGCGGCAGGCCGGGCAGATCGTGGCCCATGCGATCGCGCTTGGTGGTCAGGTAGCGCAGGTTGTCCGGTGTGACCCGCACGGGCAGCGGCACCCGCGCGACGATCGACAGGCCATAACCCTCGAGGCCCGCCTGCTTCGACGGGTTGTTGGTGAGAAGTCGCATCGAGCGCACACCGAGGTCTGCGAGTATCTGTGCCCCGGTGCCGTAGTCGCGGGCGTCTGCCGGGAGCCCGAGTGCGAGGTTGGCATCGACAGTGTCTTCCCCAGCGTCCTGCAGCTGGTAGGCCTGCAGCTTGTGCATGAGCCCGATGCCGCGTCCTTCGTGGCCCCGGACATAGAGCACCACGCCGCGGCCCTCCGCGGCGACTGCCGCCAGCGCCGCGTCGAGCTGCGGGCCGCAGTCGCAGCGCAACGACTCGAACACGTCGCCTGTCAGGCATTCCGAGTGGACCCGGACCAGCATGTCCTGTCCTGCACCGACCTCGCCCCTGATGAGGGCGATGTGCTCGGTGCCGTCGATGAGGCTGGTGTAGCCGACAGAACGGAACTCGCCGTGCGGTGTCGGGATACGCGCTTCCGCGATGCGGCGTACCTGGCTCTCCGTGTGACGTCGATGCGCAATGAGGTCAGCGATCGAGATGAGTGCGAGGTCGTGCTCGGCGGCGAATACCTCCAGCTCGTCGAGACGTGCCATGTCCTCGACGTCCTTCTGGCTCACGATCTCGCAGAGCACGCCAGCAGGTCGCAGCCCCGCCAGCAGGCAGAGGTCCACGGCCGCCTCGGTGTGACCAGGGCGCCGCAGCACGCCGCCGGCCTTGGCCCGCAGGGGTACGACGTGGCCCGGCCGGGTGAAGTCGACAGCCGACGCGGCGGGATCGGCGAGCATCCGCATCGTGATGGCGCGGTCGTGCGCGGAGATGCCGGTGCTGACGCCCTCTCGCGCGTCGACGGAGACGGTGTAGGCCGTTCCACGCTTGTCCTGGTTGGTGTGGTACATCGGCGGGAGCTCGAGCCGGTCGCAGTCGGGCTCAGTCAACGGCACGCAGATGTAGCCCGATGTGTAGCGGACCATGAACGCGACGAGCTCCGGTGTCGCCATCTCGGCGGCGAAGATCAGGTCGCCTTCGTTTTCGCGGTCCGCATCGTCGACGACGACCACCGCTTTGCCTGCCGCGATGTCGTCGATCGCCTGCTGCACGGTGGAGAACGCACTCATGACTGCTCCAGCCGTGACGCAAGCAGCCGCTCGACGTGCTTTGCCAACACGTCCACCTCGACGTTGACCCGGTCACCTACTGCACGGCTTCCGAGAGTTGTGCGTCGAAGTGTCTCCGGGATCAGGCTGACGGCGATGGAGACGTCATCGAGCGACGCCACGGTGAGGCTGACGCCATCGAGTGCGATCGAACCTTTCGCCACCACGTAACGCATCAGGTCGGAAGGGATCTCGATGACGACGACCTCCCAGCCGTCGCCGGGCTCGCGTCGCAGGACGGTGCCGACACCGTCGACATGACCCTGCACCACGTGCCCGCCGAGCCGGCTCGAGGCCGTCGCGGCGCGCTCGAGGTTGACGGGGTCACCGGGTTGCAGCGACCCGAGAGCGCTCGCGCGCAACGTCTCCGCCATGACGTCTGAGCTGAACAGATCGCCGTCGACGTCCACGGCCGTGAGACAGACGCCGTTGACGCAGATGGAATCACCGCGGTTGCTGCCCGGCACGACCGAACCTTGCACGGTGAGGCGAGCGGACTTCTCGCCAGGGACGATGGTCACGACCTGACCGAGCGTCTCGACGATCCCGGTGAACATCAGCCTCACTGCCCCTCGCGGTCGAGAGCGGCGACGATGCGGACGTCGTCCCCGAACCGCGCGACGTCGCGCAGGCGGAGTCGCACCGCAGTGCCGATGGTCGCGACACCCGCCGGTCCGAGCACGGGTGGTCCGGCGCCCAGCAGCGCTGGCGCGTGGTAGCCGACGACACGGTCGACCAGACGGTCGTGAACGAACGAGCCGGCCAGGGTGGCGCCGCCTTCCAGTAGCAACGCAAGCGCCTCCCGGTCGAACAAGGTGGCCAGCAGCGCACCGAGGTCGATCCGGCCGTCACGCCGCGGAAGCTCCACCACCTCGGCACCCGCGTCACGCAGCCTCTTCACCCGTTCTGGCTCGGCGTCGTCGCCCACGGCCACCAGCGTGGATGCCGCGTCATCGAGAATGCGCGCCGACGAGGGTGTCCTCGCCTGCCCGTCGACCACGACTCGCAACGGCTGACGGGTCGTCGGCCAGTCGCGCACTGTCAGCTGCGAGTCGTCAGCGAGCACGGTTCCGATCCCGACCACGACCGCATCGGCGAGCGCGCGCAGCCGATGCACGTCACGTCGCGAGTCCGGGCCGGTGACCCAGCGACTCGTCCCGTCGAGTGCTGCGGTTCGCCCGTCGAGCGACGCGGCGTACTTCCAGGTGACGTGCGGCCGGCGTCGGCGTACGGCCGCCAGCCACGGCTCCAGGTCGGCGGCCGCCTCGTCAGCAAGCAGACCGGCGACGACGTCAACGCCGCCCGCGCGCAGCACCTCGGCGCCGCCGGCAGCCGGTGAGTAGGGATCAGCCATCGCGTAGACGACACGGGCGATGCCGGCGTCGACGATCGCCTCCGTGCAGGGGCCGGTGCGTCCGGTGTGCCGGCATGGCTCGAGTGTCACCACGAGCGTGCCGTCACGCGAGTCCGCGCCCGCGTCGCGCAGCGCCATCACCTCGGCGTGCGGTCCACCGGCCGGCTGCGTCGCGCCCTCGCCGACAATGGCTCCGGATGCGTCGAGCACCACCGCTCCGACGGCCGGATTGGGGTTGGTGCTGCCCAGCACGGTCGCCGCCAGCTCAATGGCACGGTACATCGCCGCGATGTGCGGGTCGGGTGCCATTCGCTGCTCCCTCGTCGTCGGATCGCGCGACCGGGAGTCGGAGGGGTATGCGAACGGAGGCCGCGCACGCGACGGTCGCGTGCCCTCGGCACCGCTCGCGCACTTCCTCCCATCCGGACTCTCACCGTCGGTCCTGGAGTCTCACCAGGTCCACCGGCCACTGGCTGTGGCCGGGTCGCGGACTGCCGGATGCCCGGGGGCACCCGATCACCGCCGGTTCGGACTTTCACCGATCCCGGAGCGCGCGGGGCGTTCTCCTCGATTGTGACATTGCCGGGGCAGCGGCGTCGACGGTGCCGCCGGTCAGCTGCCTCCGCCGGTCAGCGGCGAGGCGCTGCCATCGGTGCCGGTCGCTTCGTCAACTTTGTCGGCCCGCCGGTCGATGGCGACGGCCGAACCGGACTGACCCTTGGCGACGACCTTCATCTCGGTCGCCACGGCAACGATGGCCCGGTGGTCCGCATAGTGGCGGCGACCGGTCATCGCCACGCCGATGGAGACGGAGACGAGCGGGTAGCGCTGCTCTATGCCCCGCCGGTCGGCGATGGCCATGTAGCCGGCCGCGACGTCATCCGGGTCGTGCAGACTTGCGACGCCCAGGTCGAACAGCTCGACACAGCGAGCGGTGAGGAGCTCGACCTGCTCCGGTGCGCAGATGACCACGAAGTCGTCTCCTCCGACGTGGCCGGTGAATGGCTGCGGAATGCCGACCGCGGCCGCCGCTGCCTTCAAGGCCGAGGCGAGCAGCGTGATGACATCGTCTCCGCGAAGCCAGCCGTAACGGTCGTTGAAGGCCTTGAAGTTGTCGAGGTCGACGTGACAGACCGCGAAATGCTGGTCGCCCGCGGCCCGGGACGCGATCTCTTCGTTGATCCGGTGGTTGCCCGGCAGGCCCGTCAGTGGCGACACGGCCCGCATCTCCGCATTTCGGCGGAGCGTCGAACGCACGCGGGCGATCAGCTCGAGTGTGTCGAAAGGCTTGATGATGTAGTCGTCGGCGCCTGCGGTGAGACCGACAACTTTGTCAGCCGAGAGACTCTTCGCCGTCAACATGATGACGGGAAGGCTGGCCGTCAGAGGGTCGCTACGCAGCCGCCGGCACAGCTCCACGCCGTCGATCCGCGGCATCATCACGTCGAGCAGAGCGAGGTCGGGAAGATCAGTGGCGATGACCTCCAACGCCTCCTGACCGTCATGCGCGACGGTCACGTCGAAACCCTCGAGACGCAGGTTGACCTCGATGAAGCGGGCGATGTCGATGTCGTCGTCGACGACGAGCACAGTGCTCATGACGACGACTCCCCGGACCACCATGCCTGGGAGCTGACACGTTCGGCCTCGGCCCGCAGCCGGCGGACGACCTCGGCAGGGTCATTGCCCTTGTAGACGGCAGAGCCGGCGACGAACACATCGGCGCCGGCCTCGGCGCAGCGGCCGATCGTGTCCTCGTCGACGCCCCCGTCGACCTGCACCCACACCGCGTGCGCACCGTCACGCACCAGCTCGCGAGCCCGACGTACCTTCGGCAGCACGACATCGAGGAACGGTTGACCGCCGAAGCCCGGCTCGACGGTCATCACCAGCAACATGTCGATCTCGGGTAGCAGATCCGCATAGGCCTCGACCGGTGTGGCCGGTTTCAGCCCGAGACCCGCACGGGCCCCGGCGGCCCGCAGATCGCGGGCCAACCGGATGGGCGCATGGGCGGCCTCGGCGTGAAAGGTCACGTTGCGTGCACCTGCCTCGGCGTAACCGGTTGCCCATCGGTCCGGGTCCTCGATCATCAAGTGACAGTCGATGGGGAGCGGCGAGTGCTTCAGGAGCGACTGCACGACCGGCAGCCCGAGGGTGAGGTTGGGGACGAAGTGGTTGTCCATCACGTCGACATGCACCCAGTCGGCATCTGCGACGGCGCCAACCTCGTCGGCGAGTCGGCCGAAGTCGGCGGACAGGATGCTCGGCGCGATCTGCACTCCCACGCCGATTCCTTCCAATCCCGACCGTCGGTCCCGGTAACCGGGAGTCTAGAGGCCCGTTCGCGAACCCGAGGGGGCCGAACGGAGTAGCGCCACATACATGGCGTCGGTGCCGTGACGATGTGGCCACAGCTGTACGTCAGGACCTTCGCCCAGTTGGGGCACGCCGGTCAACAGCGGACGGGCATCCATCATTTCGAGCTCTGGTCGCTGCGCCAGGACACGACGGACGACACGGCGCGTCTCCGACAGGTGTGGCGAGCAGGTGACATAGGCGACCAGCCCGCCAGGTCGTGCGGCATCGATCGCGACGGTCAGCAGGTCCGTCTGCAGGATGGTGAGTGGCTCGATGTCCTCCGGCCGACGGCGCCAGCGGACTTCGGGACGACGTCGCAGCGCGCCGAGCCCGCTGCAGGGAGCGTCGACCAGGACCCGGTCGAACCTGTCCGGGCGCCAGCCCGGCCGGGTGCCATCCGAGACCACGACG
>JAVEEE010000501.1 GCA_030840615.1 Frankiaceae bacterium
GCACCGAGTTCGACGAGTTCGTCGAACCCACCACGATCCTCAGGTCGGCCCCGGCGGCGATCTCCTTCACCGCCACCTGGCGGTTCTGCGTCGCGTAGCAGATGTCGTCGCTCGGCGGGTCGAGCAGCGCGGGGAACCGCTCGCGCAGCCGGCGCACCGTCTCCAGCGTCTCGTCGACCGACAGCGTCGTCTGGGACAGCCAAACGACCTTGGCAGGGTCGCGCACCTCGATCTCGTCAACCGCATCGGGCCCGTCGACCAGATGCACGCGGTCGGGCGCCTCGCCCGTCGTCCCGACGACCTCCTCGTGGCCTTCGTGCCCGATGAGCAGGATGTCGTAGTCCTCACGGTCGAAGCGGCGTGCCTCAGCGTGCACCTTCGTCACCAACGGGCAGGTCGCGTCGATCGTGCGCAGGCTGCGGCGAGCGGCCTCCTCGTGTACGACCGGGGCGACGCCGTGCGCAGAGAAGACGACGAGGGATCCCTCCGGCACCTCGTCCGTCTCGTCGACGAACACAGCGCCCAGGGCTTCGAGTGTCCGGACAACGTGTGAGTTGTGCACGATCTGTTTGCGGACGTAGACCGGCGCGCCGTAGCGTTCCAGCGCCCGCTCGACGGTTTGGACGGCTCGATCGACCCCGGCGCAGTAGCCACGGGGGCTGGCGAGCAACACGCGACGTCGGGGCTCGTCAGCAGGGAGGGACACGCCGTCGATGGTACGTCGGGACGGTTAGGCAGGCGGGTCCACCGGGCACGTCGAACAATGAACTCAACGACATCTTCCGGAGGAATCGCATGAGCCCCGCTGACCAGCGCGACCGCAACACCACTCCGGCGCCGGGACTGGCGAGCGGAGCTCTGGCGCTGCTGACCCGCGAGGCCGGCCGGGCGCCGCTCGTCGCCGTCTCCCTCGCGCTGCAGATGTGGGAGCGGACCAGCGGGATGCGCTCCTTCGCGGTCCGGCGCGGCGGCGAAGTGCTGCAGATAGCCGCCCACACCCCGTTGGGACGGTTCCTCCCGCAGCCGGTGCTCGACGACGGTGCCGACGAGGAGGCCAGCGACATCGCGACGGAAGCCCGCGACACGACCGCCCGCGACTCCACCGCGCGGATGACTCCGGTTGCCGCCGCGCCGCCGCCGCCCGCAGCGCCGGTTGCGACACCGGCCCCGGCACCCACACCGGAGGCCGTCGAGGCGGGTGCACCCGGCGCTGTGACCGACAAGGTGGAGCGGGTGACCGAGCAGCTCCACATCGAGGAGCCGACCTCCCGTGACGACCTGCCGATCCCGGACTTCGACAACGTCTCGCTGGGCTCGCTCCGCGGCCGGTTGCGGTCACTGTCCCTGGAGCAGCTGGTGACCCTGCGCGAGTGGGAGCAAGCGCACGGGCACCGCCTTCCGGTGATCACGTTGCTGGACAACCGGATCGCCAAGGTGTCGGCGGAGCAGAGCGTCGGCGACGCGGCCGCCTATCCCGCCGACGGCGGCGGGTCCAAGGGCAACAGCCGCGTAAGTTGACCGGGTGGCCTTGGAGTCCTCCCCGGAACAACCGTTGCCGGTCCGCACCGTTGCCATGGCGATCGGCCAGTGGGTCGGTCGGCTCGGGCACGTCTGGGTCGAGGGGCAGATCACGCAGTTGACCCGGCGGCCGGGGCAACCGACGTGCTTCCTCGTCCTCCGCGACCCCGCGGCGGAGATGTCGTTGCAGGTCGCGTGTCCGCGCAGCCTGCTCGACGGCGTCGATCCACCGCTCGACGAGGGCAGCCGCGTCGTCGTCTGGGCGAAACCCGAGTTCCGGCCGCAACGCGGCACGTTGTCGTTGACGGCGTACGACGTCCGTCCGGTCGGTGTCGGTGCGCTGCTCGCCCGGCTCGAACAGCTCCGCCAAACGCTCGCGGCCGAAGGACTGTTCGCGCCGGAGCGCAAGCGCCCGCTGCCCTTCCTGCCGCGCCTGGTCGGGCTCGTCACCGGACGCGCGAGCGCCGCCGAACGTGACGTGGTCGACAACGCGCGACGGCGCTGGCCGGCCGTGCAGTTCCGGGTCGAGAACGTCGCCGTGCAAGGCGCTTACGCCGTCACCGAGGTCATCGCCGCCTTGCAGCGACTCGACGGCGACCCGGAGGTCGACGTCATCGTCATCGCCCGGGGCGGCGGATCGGTCGAGGACCTGCTGCCGTTCTCCGACGAGTCGTTGGTGCGCGCCGTCGTCGCCTGCCGTGCTCCGGTGGTCACAGCCGTCGGTCACGAGAGCGATGTTCCCCTCGTCGACCACGCGGCTGACCGGCGGGCGTCTACGCCGACCGACGCCGCGAAGCTCGTCGTACCGGACGTCGCGGAAGAGCTGCGTCGGGTCGCGCAGATGCGCCGGCGCGCCTACCGCAGCGTCTCCGGTTGGGTCGACACGGAGCTGCACCGCCTCGATGCGTTGCGCAGCCGGCCGGCGGTCGCCGACCCGCACGCGCTGGTGGACCGATGGTCCGCCGAGATTGTCGCGGCGCGGGAGCGGGGCCGCCGGGCCACACTCGCGTGCGTCAACGAGGCAGTGACCGACATCGCGCAGCTGGGCGCCCGGGTCACCGCACTGTCGCCACAGGGGACGCTCGACCGCGGCTACGCCGTGCTGCAGAAAGCTGACGGCTCGGCCGTGCGCGACCCGGCCGATGTCGGTCCCGGTGAGCAGTTGACCGGGCGGGTGGCCCGCGGCCGGGTTCCGTTGCAGGTGACGTCGTGAGCCCTGCGGACGGCACGCCGAGCTACGAGCAGGCGCGCGACGAGCTCGTGGAGGTCGTGCGCCGGCTCGAGGCAGGTGGCGTGACGTTGGAGGAGTCGCTCACGTTGTGGGAACGCGGCGAGGAGCTCGCGCGGATCTGCCAGGAGTGGCTGGACGGTGCCCGGGCCCGCTTGGACGCGGCGGCACCCGAGTCGTCGGACGACTAGCCCCAGCGACCTATTAGCCCAGCGACGCGGCGAGCAGTCGCAGCTGATCTTCAGTCGCGCTACCCGTCAGCACGACGCTCACCGCGCCGAATCCGGCGGTCAACGCACGCTCCCCCCGGTCAGAAGCGCGGACGTCCCATGTGACCGGGCCGATCTGCACCTGGTCCTGCACGGTGCTGCCGCGATGACCGAGGACGAGCCGTATCAGCGCGACGGGATCACCGTCCGCCTCGTCGAGGCCGGCGAAGCGTTCGCCGGGCGTCGCCCAACCGATGCGGAGGTGCTCGCCGAGCCGTGGCCTGCTCGACAGCAGCGCGGCGTTGGACTGCCACCCGGTCGGCAGCGACAAGGGCACCACGGCCGGCAGTCCGGTCACCTGCGAGAAGCCGGTGACCTGCGCGCGGTAGTCCACCGGCGAACGCCGGTCTGCGCCGGGAAAGATCAGCGCGCGAGAAGGCCCGAGGAAGAGCAACGCGACGATGACGATCGCCATCAGCCCCAGCGACCGGGCCATGTCCCCCAACGTCTGGGTCGCCGAACGTGCCAACGCGATCAGCCGCCCGCCCTGATCTTCTCCATCTCGTCCAGCACGGCTGCGCACTCATCCGCAGTGTTGTAGAAGTGCGGCGCCACCCGGATCCCGCTGCCCGGCCGGTGGTCGACGACGAAGCGCCGGGCGATCAGCTCGTGGTGAACACGTTCCGCGTCGCCGGGGTCGATGGTGACGTGGCCGCCGCGACGACGAGGATCCTGCGGTGATCGCACGATGAAGCCGCGTTCCAGTGCACTCTCCAGCAGCGGCTGGGTGAGCGACAACGAACGCTCGCGGACGCGCTCGATGCCGATGTCGACGATGGCCTGGTAGCCCGGTGCCGCGGCGTAGGCCGCGGCCACGTTGGGTGTCCCGCCTGCAAACCGCTGAACGCCTGGTGCATAACGGATTGCCGACCAGTCGAACGCGAACGGCGCCTCGTGCGAGATCCATCCGACCGCGGCAGGGCGCAGCGTCTCGGCGAGGTCCGGTCGGACGTAGAGCCAGCCGTTGCCCGGGCCACCGCAGAGGAACTTCACCGACCCCCCGACGCAGATGTCTACCTTGTTGGCGACGACGTCGACCGGCACCGTCCCGACTCCCTGGTAGGCGTCGAGCAGCACCAATGCACCGTGGCGGTTCGCGGCCTCGACGACAGGTCGGACGTCGAGAAGAGCCGACGTGCGGAACTGCACCAAGCTCACCGACACCAGCAACGTGCGGTCATCGATCGCATCGGCAAGGCGACCGACGTCGATCGTCAGACCGTCGTCGTCGAACGGCACCACGACAAGCTCGCCCCCGGCGCGCGCGCACTGCTCGGTCCAGAAGTAGTGCGTGCCCGGCCAGTCCGCCGCGGTGGTGACGACGCGGTTGCGCGGCCCGCCGAGATCGAAGCACGACGCGACGGCCGTGATGGCGTCGGCGACACTCGCCCGCAGCACCGTCGTGCCCGGTGGTGCCCCGATCGTCGCGCCCACCAGACTCGCGACCCGCGTCATCTCCGGAAACCACGTGTCCCACGCGACCACGCCGACGGTGTCCCACAGATCGGCGTACTGCTGCAGCCGGGAACGCGTCTCGCGGTGCATCGCCCCGAGGGAGTTGTTGATGAGGTACGTCGACCGGTCCAGGATCGGGTAGTCCCGCCTCCGCTCGGCCAACTCCTCGTGCATGCCGAAAGCGTGACACTCGCCCAGGTCCCGGCGTGCTCCGGGACCTGGCGAGCAGGTCCGAAAACCGCCAGAACTTGTCGGCCCAGTGGGTCATGCTGATCCCGTGCACGAAGACTTCGATCGTTGTTATCGAGCGGTCCGCGGGCGGGACAACCGTTTCGACGGGCGGTTCGTCACAGCGGTGCGCACGACCGGCATCTACTGCCGCCCCAGCTGTCCGGCCCAGACGCCGAAGCGGGAGAACGTCCGGTTCTACCCGCGGCCGGCGGCCGCGGCCGCCGCGGGTTTCCGTGCCTGCAAGCGTTGCCGGCCGGACGCAGCACCCGGGAGTCGGGAGTGGGATGTGCGGGCCGACCTCGCGGCGCGGGCGCTGCGCGGCATCGAGAGCGGCCTGGTGGACGATGACGGCATTCCCGGGCTCGCCCGCCGACTCGCCGTCAGCGAACGGCACCTGCACAGGGTGCTCGTCACCGAGATCGGAGTCGGACCGCTCGCCCTGGCTCGGACCCGCCGCGCCCAGACGGCTCGGATGCTCATCGAACACACCGACCTTCCGCTGTCCACGGTGGCGTTCAGCGCCGGCTTCTCGAGCGTCCGCCAGTTCAACGACGTGATGCGCGCCGAGTTCGGTTGCGCGCCGAACGCGCTGCGCCGTACGACGAAGCCGCACGGCGAAGCCATCGGGACGCTGACGGTCCGGCTGCAACACCGGACGCCCTACTCGGTGGCTCCGCTGCTCGGCTGGCTCGCCGGGCGGGCCGTCGAAGGCGTCGAGGAGGTCGACGAGGTCAGCTATCGACGGGTCATCGGCAGCAGCGTCGTCGAGCTTCGTCCGCAGCCGGAAGCCGGCCACGTCGTCGTACGGCTCGACGTCGACGATGTCACCGCGGTGGCGGGCGTAGTCGCGCGCTGCCGGCGGCTGTTCGACCTCGACGCCGACCCGGCAGCCGTGGACGAGACGTTGGCTGCCGACCCTTTGTTGGCTTTGTCGGTCGAACGGTATCCGGGCATGCGCGTGCCGGGAGCAGTGGACGGGTTCGAGCTGGCCGTCCGCGCGGTGCTCGGTCAGCAGGTGTCGGTGCGGGCGGCTCGGACATTTGCCGGCCGGCTCGTCCAGCAGTGCGGCGTCGCGCTCGCGACGCCGCGTGGTGGTCTGACACACGCGTTTCCGACGGCCGCGGCCGTTGCGGACGCAGACCTGGCCGAGGTGGGTCTCACCGGCAGCCGCCAGCGCACCTTGCGAGCTCTCGCCGTCGAGGTCGCGGCGGGTCGGCTGCTGCTCGACCCGTTGGCGGACCGCGAGGAGACGCGGGCCCGGTTGCTCGCATTGCCCGGTGTCGGACCATGGACCGTGGAGTACGTCGCCATGCGCGCGTTGGGCGACCCGGACGCCTTCCCCGACACCGATCTCGTGCTCCGCCGCGCACTCGCCTGCAGCACCACCGCCCAGACCGATGCATGGCGCCCATGGCGGGCGTATGCAGCGATGCACCTGTGGCATCGCACGACAGAGGAGATCGCATGACGTCCGCAGTCCACGCCACCACGTTGGCGACGCCGGTCGGCGCGCTTTCACTGCTCGTCCGCGACGAGACCTTGGTGGCCGCCGGTTTCACCGATCCGCAGGACCAGTACGGCCGGCTGCACACCGACGACCCGCTGCGCATGGTCCACGACCTCGGACCGTTTTCCGCGGCGATGCGGGCTTACTTCGACGGTGACGTCACCGCGATGGACGTGCTCCCGGTCGAGCAGCCCGGAGGAGCCTTCCGGCAGGCGGCATGGAAGGTGATGCGCGAGGTGCCGGCGGGCCAGGTCATCACCTACGCCGAGCTCGCCACCCGCGCCGGCAACTCCGGGGCGGTCCGCGCCGCCGGCAGCGCGTGCGCGCAGAACATGGTCGCCCCGATCGTTCCCTGCCATCGCATCGTGCGGACCGGCGGGTCACTCGGCGGCTACTACTACGGGTTGCCCGTCAAGGAGTGGCTGCTGTCCCACGAGCGTTCGGATGACAAGCCGGTGCAGGAGCAGCTGTTCAATGCGGCTGGCTGATCCGCGAGATCAGCTCGAGCACCTCGTCCGCGAGCCGGAGGGCGTCGTCGGCGCTGTCCTGCACGGCGACCTCACTACCGGCCTCGGCCACGACGCTGGTGAGCACCAGCACCAACGTGTCGCCGAGCGGCTGGTCGTCGGCCCGAAGCAGCGTCGCGTTGACGCGCGTCCAGTCGCGGTAACGCCGGCGCGCGATCAGCTCGAAGCCGCTCGGCCCTCCCCCGGCGAGAAACAGCCGCGCGAGGTCTCGCTCCTCCCAGCAGCCGCGGAGATAGGCAGACGCACCCGCGAGGAAAAGCGCGGCGGGGTCAACGACGCCCCTCGCCCGCGCCTCCCGGACAGCAGTCGCCGCCCGGTCCTCCTGCCGGCTCTGGTAGTCCTCGAACAGCGCGAGGTAGAGGTCGGCCTTGCCGCCGAAATGGTGGTAGAGGCTCCCGACGCTCGCACCCGCACGCGCGACGACATCGGCGATGTTGGCCTGGGCGAATCCTGAGTCCGCAAACACGTCGCGGGCAGCACCGAGCAGGGTCGCGCGAGTCGCCTGTGCCCGTCCACCGGTCCGTGATGGCGCGGGCGAGGACTGCACCGCGACACTGTGTCACGCATGCCGACAGGCGCGCTGCAGAGGTAGCCCGTCATTGGCAGCTGCGTGAGCCCGGAGCAGACGGGTGACCGCAGCTGCGGATGATCCGCCGCGTTAGGCTGCCGTACATGCCGCTCTACAGCTTGCGCGAGACAGCTGATCTTCTAGGCGTCAGCGTGGACACCGTACGGCGCTGGGCCGACGGCGGGCGGCTGCCCACGACGAACGACCCGCAGGGTCACCGCGGTGTCGAGGGCAAGGCGCTCGCCACCTTCGCCTTGGCCCAGGCCGCCCCCGGAACAGCGCCGACGTCGGGCTCGTCGATGCGTAACCGCTTCCCCGGCATCGTGACCCGCGTTGTGCGAGGCGACGTCGCTGCTCAGGTCGAGGTGCAGGCAGGCCCCCACCGGTTGGTGTCTTTGCTGACCCGCGAAGCCGTGGACGAGCTCAACTTGCATGAGGGTGACCGGGTGGTCGCGACTGTGAAGGCCACCAACGTCGCGGTCGAGCTCGGCCGATGATGCGGCGCCACGGAAACGTCGGCCTCGCCGTCCTCGTCGTCGGCGTCGTCGCGCTGTCGTCGTGCAGCTCCGGGTCGTCGGGTGGCTCGTCCTCGCATTCGACGGTCGATGTTTTCGCCGCCTCGTCGCTGACCGACGCGTTCACCCGAATCGGCAAGGACTTCGAAGACCACCAACACAACAGGACAGCGACGTTCTCGTTCGCCGGGTCGCAGGCCCTGGCTGCACAGATCGGCGAAGGTGCCCCCGCCGACGTGCTGGCGACAGCAGACACGACGACGATGGCGGAAGTCCAGAACGAGCTCCTCGCCGACCCGCAGACGCTCGCGCACAACCGGTTGGTGATCGTCACCGACAAGGGCAACCCGCGCGAC